>JARYMF010000006.1 GCA_029907255.1 Armatimonadota bacterium | reverse complement strand
TCGCTTGAAAAATTATCGCCCATTATTATGACCTCAGCGGGGGATGAGCAGAGCATATCTATGCATTCAAGGTTATTGGCGTTGATTCTTTCGACAACCTCGCGCATTGTATTGGGGTAATCATGGGCGGCGTACACAAATCGCTCAATGCCCATCCAGTAATGAAGGAGTTGTCCGACTGCGCTGTACCCCGCAGGAATGTAGACAACTCCTATATCGCCAACATAGTTCGCCCATGCTTTGTAATTGTCCCACTGCGGCACATATCTGCGGGATGTTAGTGCATATTCAAGCACCCGTATATCATTCGCTGACTCAACTCCCCAGCGACTGACTGACCACGAATATGTATTGGAATTCCAAATGCGTCTTCTCTCAATGCTTCCGATGGGTGTATTATAACGCCACACAATTTCGCATTTGCCAGCCTGGAATTCCTTATTAATTTCCAAATTGACGCCGCCTGTATGCTCTACTGAGAAAAAAGCTGCCAAATTTGGCATGTAAAAACCAACGCCCATGCGCTTGTGATAGTCGACTAACGCTTTCTCAGGCTCCTGGTAGCTGGAGCTGAGGTCCCATGGCGCTCCAGTTTTGTGGTAGAACCAGTGCGATAGGTCAAGCATGAAGGGTACTACATCAGGTATCTTGCCCTTGTAAACATGTAGAATTCTTTCACGCAGTGAGAGTTGCATCAGAGGTTTATTATGTCACTACGCTATTAAAAAAGGGAGCCATTGAAAATAGAGCTTGTGACTTTGTTTCGCTTTCACTGCTGGCTTCACACTTTAAACCAGCTGCGCCGATTGCACTTTGTACTTCGGATTTTTCAACGTCTGATAGGTTCATCTCTATACCTACCGTAGTGCCTTCGGGCCCAGTTGCCAGATAGACTCTGTCGCTGAACGAAATCATCACCTTATACCCCATGCCCAGCGTGCCAGCCGTGGAGTAGCCTTTTGTCAGTGCTATGTCGGGCAGTGAAAGGGCGGCAATTCCGGGCCCTTTGTCTGATATGACGACCATTAGGCCGTTTTGCGTTCGGTGGATGGTAGCAGTACCCCCACCCGAGTGTTTCAATGCATTTGTTGCTGCTTCTCCAATGCTTACAACAAACTTGCTGATTTTTTCTTCGTCCATTCCCATGGACCTAGCCATCTCTTCTGCGCCATGTCTCACGGTTCTAAGATCCTCAGGAGTCTTTATTTCCCACGTAGCTAAAGGCGGCCCAGCAATCTTTTCTATTTCCGAATGTTCTGTAATTATTAGTTTTCCCTCGGTAGCGGCCATAATTGTGCGGCGGTAGAACTCAATCTTGTGCTCCTCGCTTTCACGAATGGCTTCTTCAGCTAGCTTTAGGTCGGTAATATCTTGCACAGTTCCAAACCCACCGCGCAGCCTTCCTTGTTCGTCAAACTCTAACTCTGCGCGTTCCCGAACCCATTTAATTTTGCCGTCCACTATGATTCGATGTTCGATATCATAAGGCTCGCCTTGTAAGGCTGCTTTCCATTTTCTATCAACGTATTCTCTATCCTCAGGATGGACACATTCCAGGAATTTCTCATATGTCATAGGTGTTCCTCGTGGTATTCCAAATATCCGATATACTTCGTCGGACCAAATTAGCACATTTTTTTGGACGTCTAGTCTCCAGCTCCCGGTATGAGCGACGGCTTGGGCTCGGTTGAGATCCTGTTGTATTTCTCTGAGTTGGTTTGCTATTCGTTGGATTCGCTGGCGTGCTCTGCGCATCATTATCGTAGCAAATCCAACTATCGCCGAACCTATGAGGTATGCAGTAAGAGCAGTCCAACCTTGCTGGGTTTCCGCCTGCGGAAATATTGTGTAAAGGGGCGGAATAAAAAAGTAATCGAAAGCAAAAAAACCAAGCACAAATGCTAGTATTGCCGGCCCTTCTCCAAAGAGGAGAGCAACCAACATTGTTAGCAATACATAGGGAATAGGAAACTCGTACAAAGGAAAACTTGGAGGCAACAAACTTAATATCAGAGTTAAAATTGCTTCTAGAGCAATTGTTGCAAAATAGCCTAACCATCTCGGATAATGGGTCATTTCAGCATTCTGTGTTTTTCTAGGAACTTCTGGTTGCGGTTCGTATAAAACTTGATAGTTCATTGTGAATTACCTGTATAGCTTAAAAGCGCTTTTGTAGCCGTCTGAAAATCATCGCAAATTTCAAAGCCAGGAAGCTCGTGAGCCCTGAGAATTTCAAGAATCCTTTGAGCCATTTTGCTTGGTACTACTGCAATGGCACCTCCTAGTGAACTTAGCCTTTGATAAATGCGCAGAACCTCCTTGATTCCTGCGCCGTCTATATATGTTGCCGACGATAAATCCACCACTAAGCAGCGGTTTTGGGAATCTCTGGCTGCTTTTTCAAGCATTGCACTAAATTCATCTACATTGCCGATGTCGATTTCGCCATGTACCTTAACAGCAATGCAAGAGTTGTGTGTGATTTCTATATCCATACATTGCCCTCCATGGCCTTTCTCTATAGAATATTGCGGCTAGTTATATTCTTCCCCTTAAAAGGTTATCCTATTTAAACTACCCAGCAAACGGCAGCAATTAAACCAAGAAGCATGATAAGAAATTTATTTAGCAATCGGTTGGTAGTGTTAGCTTAAGGCAAATAAGGGTGTCATATAAAATCTACAATGTTATTATTTTGTCCAGCAATTCACCACCTCACCTACGTAAAGTCGGTGATAGTCTTTCTGTGGGTACCATTCTTCAATTTTTGGATCAAGGAAGTTTTTGGGATCAATATCCTGGAAGTATATCTTTCGACATTCTAAAATCAGTCTTGCCTCCTTAAAGACGGTTGTCATTGGTAGCATGCCAGGAATCGGGGTCAATCCTGCCTGTCTTGCTTTATCTGACACGTCACGGCCTGATTTACTACCGCAAAATTGAAGTGCCTCCTTATATTCTTCTGAGAAGAAGCAAAGGGTGAAGTTCTCATTTTTCTCCAGAAACTTATATGTGTGCCGAGTTGGGCGGATTACGCAAAAACATATTGGCTTACCCCATAGAGCACCCATACCGCCCCACCCTGCCGTCATTGTGTTGTAATCTTCCGGCGGTCCTGCTGTAACCAGCATCCAATCTTTCAACACTATCTCGAAGGGGTTTAGGGTGATAGTTTCCACCGAAGTTTTTTTGAATACCTCTTCCATGCTCGCATCCCTCCTAGTTTGATAACCAAAATTTGTCCAGCATGTGTAAATAATACCCAACTTAAGGTAGCTCGCTCAATATTTGGTTGCTTGGTAGTTTGGATTTCACATCTGTGAAAAAGTTACTGGAAGTATGCGAAAATTTTGGGTGATACTCAACCACCCCGACCTTGAGCGGTTATTTATTGTTTTTATATGTTAGGGTTGCAGTCATTAAAAAATGCGAATTTTCGTTTAGCCCATTATGGCGACCAGCGTGGATTTTTAGAGGACATATCCACTGAATACAATTGGCCAGTAAGGTGGTCGGTGGGAAGGCCCAAATAACTCAAGATGTGGTGGGATATCCATTTCTCTATCTTTAGGACCGTGAGCTTGCGTCGCAATCGTCCCTGCATGTCTCGATTCAAAATCGAGGGGAGAGTGTTGGTAGTGATAATCTCGTCTAGATCGGGGCTGTTGAGATTCTCGCGTACCTCTGGGGAAGAGTAAAAGTGGGTAACGAAGAAGACAACCCTGCCTGCCCCCGCTTCTTTTAGTAGGCGACAGCATTCTTTAATTGTTCCGCCGGTGCGCACCATATCGTCAAATACTACGACGTCCTTTCCCTGGATGGCTTCCAGAGGACATGGTGATGATGGGTCAATAAAGCTCGATATATGCCGTTCGCCTGTTCGCTCCTTAGCAATATAGAGTAATCCTGCAGAGGGCATACCCAATTTATTTTGTACCTCAATGGCAAAACCCCTTGCTCCTTTGTCTGGCGCACATATTAGCACGCCATCACCAGAATGTAGACTTGGTGTTACATCGGACCTGCGGATGTAGTCTGCGAAAACCTCGGCAGGAGATAGGTTTAGAAAACGTCCATTCATGATTCGGTTAAAAAGTCTTTGCACGGAAGCCGAGTGGTTGTGTACGGTAATTACAGCATCAACTCCTGCGAGCGCCAGCGACTCCGCGTAAAGCTTGCTACTGAAAGGTTGGCCGTCGAATTTCTTATAGTCCCATATGTCGCGTTTAAAATCCACCTCTCCGTGTTCGGGCCTAGGTCCTCGGTCTTGAGCGCTGAAGAAAAGGTCGGGCTCGATTAGAATAACCTGTTTAGCACCATTATCTTTGGCTGCTCTTGCAACTAGTAGGGTCCGCCAGGAGAGTTCGTTCCGGCTTACGCTATTTGAGGCTGTGGAAACAATAATGACAGTCGTGTTGCACAGCTTGTTGCCAATATTCTGAAGGTCGTTCTCATCGCTGATAAAGCGTGGGCAAAATTCGCTGTTTGCAAATGTCTTTAGAGAAATAATGTCGGCTATATCTATAGTCTGCTTACAGTATACTGCAATGTCAATCGCAAACGGATTATCTGATTCTGTGCTTGTGACAAAGATTTGAGGCATACCTGAACTTTCCCCTACTCCCTATATTTGTTGGTGATTGGAAGACGTCTGTCCTTGCCAAAAGCTTTTGGTGTGATTTTAATGCCGGGTGGCGCCTGCCGCCGCTTGTATTCATTTCGGTCAACCATATGAGCAACCCGCCTAACAGTTGGCTCATCAAAACCCATGGCTACGATTTCTGCAATGCTTTTGTCTTGTTCAACATACGCATGTAGGATGGGGTCCAAGATCTCATATGGCGGCAGTGTATCAACATCCTTCTGGCCAGGGCGAAGCTCTGCTGAGGGAGGACGCTTTATGATGCTGTCGGGAATAACCTTTCCAAGGCTGTTTCGATAATCCACAAGCTCATAGACTAATGTCTTGGGAACATCCTTAAGCACGCCGAATCCTCCTGCCATATCGCCATAGAGAGTAGTATATCCTACCGCGATCTCACTCTTGTTGCCGGTAGTAAGTACTAGCCAGCTAAACTTATTGGATAGAGCCATTAGGATGTTTCCGCGTATCCGGGCTTGGATATTTTCCTCTGCTACTCCCGGCTGTGTTCCCGCAAAGGCGCCAGATAGCGTGGAGAGGTATGCTTCAAAGATTTGCTGGATTGGAATGTGGTAATACTGAATGCCTAGACTTTCGGCAAGTTTGACCGCATCGCTTTGTGTTTCCTCCGATGAATATTGCGAAGGCATAACTACTGCTACTACTCGGTCCTTGCCAAGTGAATCCACTGCGATGACTGCCGTAAGCGCGGAATCAATTCCGCCGCTCAAACCGAGAACTACCTTTTCAAAACCGTTCTTGTAAACGTAATCCCTAGTGCCGAGGATAAGAGCTTTGTATATTTCCTCTAATCGGCTGGGGGGATTTAGTAGGTACGATGGCAGTTCGTGCCTTGGTGCCTTTTGTAAGAATGGGGGTATTTGCACTTTCTCGACTATTGCTTCTTTAGGGCAGAGGCGCTCTTTTTGTTCTTTATACCGAGTGTCCGAAAGGCGATGGTGGAGGACCTCATTGATATCCAAATCTACTACAACAAGTGCTTCTTCGAATGCTGGGCCACGGCAGATGACCCTCCCATCCGGCGCGACAACCAACGAGTGGCCATCAAATACGAGCTCGTCCTGCCCACCTACTAAGTTGACGTAAGCAAAGAAGCATGAGTTGTCCATTGCGCGTGTGGCAAGCATCTCCTCGCGATGCCGCCATTTTCCCGCATGGAATGGCGAGGAATTTATGACAATGATGACATGAGCATTACCTAGGAGTGCTTGAAGTCTATGTGGTCCCTCGGCGTACCAGCTGTCTTCGCAAATTTCCACGCCGAATCTTACCTCGCCAGCCTTGAAGACTTTTGTTTCTTTGCCACGTTGGAAGTATCTATGCTCGTCGAAAACGCCATAATTTGGCAAGTTAAACTTATGATGCACCCCCACGAGTTCGCCATCTGATATGATTGCAGCTGCATTGTATATATCACTATTAACCTTATCTACAAAGCCAATGATCGCCGTGATTCCCTTTGATGCTCCAATGATTTTGTGAAGGCAATCAATATTTCGTTGGACGAAACCATTTTTAAGAAGAAGATCTTCTGGCGGATAGCTTGTGATTGAGAGTTCAGGAAAGGCGACGATATCCGCTCCGGCTTCCTTCGCCCGACCGATATATTCAACAATTTTCGCTGAGTTACCGTCAAGGTCGCCGACAGTAAGGTTAACTTGTGCAAGCGCTATTCTCAAAGGCATATCAATCGATTTTGCCATTTGGATTCTCCTATACTTAGTATATCTCCTGATTTGCCTTTTCTTCAAGTTAGCAGAGTTGGCAAGCAGGAGTGAATTTACATGTCGGCGAAATTTTTCATTGCAACCCCCCAAAAATACACCAAATGGCGGCTAAATGACTGCTGAAGGAGTGGCGACCTATGTCTTCACTTGTGGCCGATGGTTGTCGTTTTTCACAGTGGAGGGGGAGAATGGACGAACAAGAAATAGTGGCTCGTGCCCGACATGCAATTATTGACATGGCCCTGGGCGATGTACGAAAGGCATCTGCTGGCGGGGCAAAGATGGGTGCGTTTATTCTCGCCGCGTGCGTAATAGATTATCTGACTTGCCTATACGCTGGCCATGACAGCAATGCAAGCCTATTCCGCGAATTTGTGGCTCGCTTTTTTGACGACAAACGCTATGACCCAAATGACTTGTGGGATGCGATTCGATGCAAACTTCTCCACAGCTATACTGTAAAGGATGGACGTTATGCCTATACCGACGGAAATCCTCACCTTCATTTTAAACAGGATAAGTCTGGACGAATTCATATTAATTTGGAAGATTTCATCTCCGCTGTCGAGCGGGCGGCGGAGAACTATTTTACATTAGTAGAACGCGATTCAGAGGTTAGAAAGCGGATGGTCGGCCGCATCAAACGCGTTGGTATCCTCACAGTGTTTGAGCCGAAATTTTAGTTTTCAGTCTGCTAAGCAGCTCCGGAGGCGTGTGTGGAAAAAGTTGCAATCAAAGGTGTGGAGGTTAGCCGTTTCATTCTAGGGACGAATCCAATCAGCGGATTTTCCCATCAAAGTATAGAAATGGACCAGCGAATGCTGAGCTGGTTTACATTTGAGAGAATCAAGGCTTTGTTACGGGAAGCTGAGTCGCTTGGTATAAACACCGTCGTAGCGCGAACCGACCTCCGGGTGGTTAGCTTCTTAAGAGAACACTGGGATGAGGGTGGAAAGATTCAGTGGTTCGCCCAGACCTGCCCAAGCGAGGGTCCGCCCGAGCTGTGTATTAATCGAGCAATTGAAGGCGGCGCAAAAGCTTGTCACATTCATGGTGGTTACATGGACCACCAGTTTGTAAAAGGGGAACTTTCCCATATACCTGAGCTGTTTGAAATAATTCGCTCTGCTGGTTTGTTGGCTGGCATAGCGGCTCACGACCCTCGAGTTATAGAGTGGGCGGAAAAAAGCGTTGGATGTGGATTACTACATGTGTTCGTATTACAACTCGATGCGTCGTGATGAAAATCCGGCACACGTTCACGGTGCACAAGAATGGTTTTGGCAAGAGGATAGGGAAACCATGGCGCATCTCATACAAAGGCTTTCGAAGCCGGCGATTCATTACAAAATTCTTGCTGCTGGACGTAATGATCCTAAAGAGGCGTTTGGTTTTGCTGCGAGAGTCATGCGTCCACAGGATATGGTCTGCGTTGGCATTTACAACGAACATAAGCCAGATATGCTAAAAGAAGATGTGGAATTGTTTGAAGAGAGCATTCAAGGTTTGAGGTCCTAGCTAAATACAAGGTACGCTGAAGCAAGCCGCCATATTAATAAACTTATCGTAGCTTGATTTAAGGCCGACAGCTGAATCATTTAGTTGTAAATTTATTAGAGAGCTGAACATTGGATATAAAGCATCAAAATTTTAACATCGTCAACCGGGTGCCAGCTCCAAAAAATCGACTTGCACGCCTGGTCTCAGCCGCTGTTGAGCACAAAATTGTAATTCCAGCGTTCAATGTTCCCTACCTTCCGATGGCTGAGCCGATTCTTAAGACATTGGCGGAGCTTGATACGTTTGGAATGCTGGCAGTCGCGCGACTTGAACTCATAAAGTTCGAGGCAAAGAGCCTAGGCCACATTGCTGAAGAATATCGCCGCCACGCCGACCCCCGAGTGGCAACGCTCCATCTTGATCACACGCCGGTAATTGATGAGGATGGCTTACTTTGCGATTGGGAGCCCCTTATTAAGGAGGCTATATCTTTGGGCTACGACTCGGTTATGATTGACGGCTCCCGACTCCATTTTGAGGAGAATATCGCTGTTACTAGGCACGTCGTCGAGATTGCCCATCAAGAAGGCGTGCTGGTTGAAGCAGAGTTAGGCGCTGTGTTCGGCCATGAACCAGGTCCACTCCCTCCATATGATGAGCTTTTTGCCAGCAAAAAAGGATTTACAGACCCCGACGAAGCGAGGGAATTTGTTCAGCGAACAGGGGTGGACTGGCTTTCCGTTTCGATTGGTTCGGTCCATGGGGCGATTTCCGCGGCGGCAAAAGACCGACCAAAACCCAAGGCTAGACTTGATATTGGGCACTTAAAAAAGCTGCGCGATGCGACCGGAATTCCTCTTGTCCTGCATGGCGGATCTGGAATTCCACAGTCGTACATTAATGAAGCGGTGAAAAATGGTATCGCAAAGATTAACATCGCCACTGACATACGCCAGCCTTACGAGAGTGTTCTCGGTAGCGGCGGAAGTATTTCAGACGCACAGGCGGCGGTTGCCAAAGTAATAAGACATTTAATTTGCGAAGTGTATAAAATAGCAGGGTCAGCAACAAAATTGTCGGAGTTAGTCGGGAAAGTTTGAGCTTTGGGTTGTTGCTTGGTGATTCATTATGAGTTTAATGGGAATAGATATAGGCACGACAGGTGTAAAGGCGGTAGTTTTCGATGAGAAGGGTAGCCAGCTTTCCTGGGCGTACGAGGAGTATCCCCTCCTATTTCCGTTTCCAGGAGCCTGTGAGCTCAATCCTCACGTGGTGGTAAACGCTGCTTGCCGAGTGATTGAGAAAGCGGCGGGCGCTGTTCGGAGTTTAGATCCTGTAAAAGCTATTGGCATTGCGTCGCAGGGAGAGGCTTTCACTGCTATCACCTCCTATGGCCAGATGATAAGTAGCATAATGGTTTCATCCGACGCTCGCGCTGCCTCGCTTGTTGGCCCTTGGAGCACGGAGTTCGGCGTCGAAAGGCTTTATCGAATAACAGGGCACACACCATATCCTATGTATTCTTTATATAAACTCTTGTGGCTTAAACAAAATGAGCCTGAGAAATGGGACAAGGCGCTGAAGTTTCTTTTCTGTGAGGACCTACTTGCTTGGGTACTGACTGGTGAAGTAAAGACCGATTATACGATGGCCGCCCGTTCGATGCTTTTTGATGTTAGCCGCATGGAATGGTCGGCGGAGATTTTAGAAGCCGTTGGACTTTCTGCTGACCGATTGCCTGAAGTGATTCCTTCTGGGGAGGTTGTCGGCACTGTCAAACCTGAAATGGCTGCCAAGCTTGGTTTGGCAAATGGTATTAAGGTGTCAGTCTGTGGTCATGATCAACCCGTTGGGGCACTTGGATGTGGAGCAGCCTCGTCAGGCCAAGCTGCATATTCCATCGGTACGACTGAATGTATTTGCCCTGCTATTGACCACCTTGTTCTAAGCGATGAACTCATGAATGCTAACTTGGCAACTTATCCGCATGTATTACCAAACATATACACCACGGTTGCATTTAATATTACTGGTGGAAGTGTTCTACGATGGGTACGCGATAATTTTGCAACCGAGGAGGCAGAAGAAGCCAGAAGGAATGGAGAAGATCCCTACGACCGAATAATATCGGCGGCAGCAGAAGAGCCTTCGCGTGTCATACTTCTTCCCCACTTTGGGCCAACAGGCACGCCCCACTTTGATGCCCAAGGGGCTGGATTGCTATTTGGTTTGACCCTTTCGACCAATCGGTCGGAGGTCCTGCGTGCATTTCTAGATGGTATCACTTATGAAATGAAATGGAACCTATCAATCTTAAGGGATGCCGGTTTCTGCCTTGCTGAGCTAAGGGCCGTTGGCGGCGGGGCGAAAAATGATACTTGGATGCAGATAAAAGCTGATATATTGGGTATTCCACTCACCACAATGCGTGTTACTGAGGCAACTTGCATGGGGGCTGCTATGCTTGCAGGCGGAGGGGCAGGAATACTAGATATTGAAGAAGCAATTAGGACATGGGCGGTACCAATACGAACTTTCGAGCCCCGTCGCGAATATGCTTTGGTATATGAAGAGCGCTTTGCTATATATCGCGAGCTATATTCATCTCTTGCTCAGGCACGACAAATGTTAAGCGAAATGAAGTAAAGGAGGGTAATTTTATGAAAAGGATTGTGTTAGTTTTAATTATTAGCACAGTTCTGGGTTGCCTTGGTTATGCTTCTGAGGGGATCCCCCCATGGTTCACACCGCTTTTTAATGGCAAAGACTTGACAGGCTGGAAGCACGATGCCGAGGTTGAGAAACATTGGAAGGTTGTAGACGGCGTGTTGGAATATGATGGCAAGGGAAAGAACCTTGTTACCGAAAAGAACTACCGCAATTTTATTTTGATAGTTGACTGGAAAATCCCAAAAGGTGGAGACAGTGGCATTTATTTGCGTGGAAAACCTCAGGTGCAAATTTGGGATAATCCCATTGGTTCGGGCGGACTATATAATGACAATAACAAGCCAACAAGGAATATGGACAGGCCAGTTGGTGAATGGAATCGCTTTGTCATCATTATGCGCGGCAAGAAGGTGACCGTCGTCGAGAATGGTGTTCAGGTTGTTGATCAGGTGACGATGAATAGCATAGGCGGCGTGCCGGATGAGGGACCAATTGAGCTTCAGCATCACGGTACCAAGCTTTGGTTTAAGAATATCTATATTCGAGAATTGCCTTAAGGAAAGGATGCACAATGAGCGAATCACGAATTGGTGCACAACTCTATACTGTGCGCGAGTTTACGCAAACTCCTGCGGATATTGCCAAGACAATTAAAAAGATTCGAGAAATTGGATATGAGGCGATCCAGGTATCTGGCCTTGGCCCAATCGACCCGCTTGAGCTGAAGAAAATTGTTGACGGTGAAGGTGTTTATATTTGTGCTACCCACACTCCCTACCACCGAATGCGGGACGAAACGGAACGAGTCATCGAAGAGCATCAACTGTGGGGATGTCAGCACATTGCACTTGGTGGGATGCCCCAAGAATACCGAAATGCCAAGGGCTTCCATCAGTTTGCAAAGGAAGCTTCTAAGGTGGCAAAGAGGCTAGCCCAAGGTGGTCTGACTTTCAGCTATCACAACCATAGCTTTGAATTCGAAAAATTCGGCGACAAGATTGGCTTAGAAATCCTTCGCACCGAGAGCGACCCCACTTACTTCAATTTTGAGATTGACACATATTGGGTTCAGTATGGTGGAGGCGACCCAGCAGAGTGGATTTTGCGGTGCAAAGACCGCGTTCCATTGCTTCACCTGAAGGATATGGGCAATAGGGGCGGCCAGCAAATCATGATGGAGGTTGGCGAGGGCAACCTGAACTGGCCTGAGATATTGGAAGCTGCTATGGAAGCCGGAGTTGAATGGTACCTTGTTGAGCAGGATATTTGCGAAAGAGATCCATTCGAGAGCCTAGCAATCAGCCTTCGCAACTTAAGAGAGATGGGGTTAAAGTAGAAGTTGAGGGGGGAGCTTGGCTAGCAGAATAGCGGTTGTCCTAATTCGCTTTTAGGCGGGCAGTTAAGTGGGCAATGCAGGTGTATGAAATCCTTCAATCCGAGCTATGCTTGCTTGTGACCTAGGCTGCCACTAAGCTTGCGTTCCTATCCATAATTAGACGTCGTTGAGGGATAAGGCTTTATTTTCCGGTTGTCGAGATCAAGCTTTTGGAATTGGAGGCAGGGCAGGTATGAACCTCGTTTGGCTAATTGTATTTTGGCTAATGCAAGCGGCGGCACAGGTGTTTTTTAAGTATGGTAGCGCCCATCCAAGCAAATGGTTGATAGGTTATATCTGCGGCAATGTTTTTGGAGCCTCAAGCATATGGTTTCTAATGTTACTCTATCGTTCAATGAATCCAAATGTTGCACTTGGCTTGGGTACTGCTGGCGGATTCCTGGGCGCTCAAATAGCAATTCTCCTGATTTTTAGCCCAAAAGTGTCGCCAATGCAGTACATTGGAATGGCGGCAGTTTCCATAGGCATGGCACTTTTTATTGTGGGTAATACTACATAGCGCCAAGTATCCCTTATTTGTTTAAATGTAAGTTTGTGAGAACTCCCTGTGTAATGTTAGCTAATCACCGCAAGCTTTCCCATGTTGACTCTAGACGTTGCTAATGGTATACTCTTATCAGAAGAAGGTTTGCGCATACGGCTACCTTGTTATTTGAGGTGAAGCCGATGGAACTCGGCGAGCGGAGAAGCAGAATACTGGAAGCAATTGTAAATCAATACGTGAGGACTGCGGAACCGGTAGGTTCGGAAACGCTAGCGGCGAACTACAACTTTGGAATTAAGCCCGCGATGATTCGTCATGAGCTTGCGGCTATGTCAGAGCTGGGCTATCTAAAACAACCGCACAAATCTGCGGGCCGCGTGCCATCAGACCTTGGCTATCGGTACTATGTTGACAAGCTAATGCCTGACCCCAAGCTGGGGCGAGCAGAAGCTTCGCGTGCAAGGGCGGCATATAATCCTTATGAGAGCGAAATTGAGAACATCCTTTTACAGACGTGCCGGATTCTATCTGGATTGGCCCAATATACTTCTCTGGCAACTAAGCCACAGATGGGCACCATAAGTATTCGCCACGTAGCACTCTCTCCAATTGGCCGAGGCAAGCTTCTTGTAATCACTGTACTTAGCACCGGACATATTGATCACCGATTGCTAGATTGGGAGAGCGACCTCAACACTGTTGACCTTAATTCTATTGGGAATCTGGTTAACGAGCGTCTACAAGGTGCTGAGTTGCGCGAATTTACTACTAGGATTAGAAATGCTCTGCCGGCGGATCTTTTTAGAATGACCGCTCTTTACAAAAAGGTGGTTGCCCTCGTAAAGCAGGCGCTGGTTGCAGCTACTGATAGCGAGGTTTTCATAGATGGAACAAGCCACATTCTCAAGCAGCCGGAATTTTCCCGAACAGAAAAGCTTACGATGATTCTCGACGCCCTAGAAAAGCGCAAAGTACTATTCCAGGTTTTGAGCACGGCATTGCTTGGCAAGGATGTAACCGTCATTATCGGTGAGGAAAACCAGTTCTGTGAGCTAAGCGATTGCAGCTTTGTTACAGCAAACTATCACATCGGCGATCGCGTATGCGGGAGCATAGGAGTTGTAGGGCCTACAAGGATGGACTATCGGCGTGCAGTGGCCGCTGTTGAGCTAATGGCATCGAGCCTCAGCCAGATGCTGACCCAATTAAGTATTGGATAATCAGCATGCTACGGCGGGTTTCTGGATACCTAAATCCCTCAGCCCCAGGATCCCTTCTTAAGTTCAAAAATGAGTTCAAACATTAAGCAGGTAAGTAAGTCGGCGGACGTAGATGAGCGCCTTGCGGCATTGCTTGCGAATGCAACCGCAGTGCGCGCGGTTGCTTCGTCTGTTGAAGGAACACTTGGACCTAAAGGTCTGAACTGCATGCTCGTTGACAAGTTCGGCGACGTGACAATTACCAATGATGGCAGCACGATTCTCGACAAAATTGATATAAATCACCCTGCCGCAAGGTTGGTTATTCGTACAGCCAAGGCTCAAGATGAAGAAGTAGGCGACGGCACAACTACCGCTGCCATCCTAGCTTCTGCCCTTGTAATGGAAGGGGTCAGCAGGGTGTCGAGAGGCGTGCCGGTGACAAAGGTAATACAAGGGCTTTCCATTGGTATGAAGAAAGCCCTTGAGGTATTGGAAGCCGCAAGCAGACAAGTCAAGGACTTCGACGACCCGCTTCTGTGGCAGGCGGCTTATATCGCCGGAAGAGAGGATGCCGAGATTGCAGATTTGGTCGTCCAAGCGGCGAAGCTTGTGGGTAAAGAAAAACTGGCGGAACCAGCATTCAAACTTGCTGATACTATTGTTGCAAAAGAAGGCGCGCAGAACGAAGTATTTACGGGTCTCATTATAGAAAAAGAGCGCATGAACAGCCAGATGCCGCGCTCGCTCGAAGATGTCAAGGTTTTGGTAGTTGACGACGCGCTTGAGCCCGAACGAATGGAAGATGATGCACTTGGCACAGAATCGGGTTTTGCGCGGTATGTCCAACTTCAAAACGAGTTTTGTGAGAATTTGCGAAAAATCGTTGATTTAGGAATTGGTCTCGTTGTTGCAAATAAGGGCGTTGCAGATTTGGCAGAGGAGTTACTTACCGATGCCGGTATTATAGTTCTCCGTCGCGTATCTACGAGGGACATAGCAAGGATTGTGGAACATACAGGTGCTAAGACAATAAAGCGAGCGGGTCTAAAGAAACCGCTTGAGGAGTTATCTTTGTTTGTCGGGCGATGCGCACGGGTATATGAAGATGAGAGGTTGGAACATACGCGTATTATGGGCGGAGTTGGGAAGCCTGCCGCCACACTACTTGTCGGTGCAGCAACAAGGGAGGTCAGAGACGAACGCGAGCGGATAGCGCGCGATGCCGCCTCAGCAGTTCAGGCCGCTATTATAGGCGGCGTTGTTCCAGGCGGTGGCTCTATCGAGATTGCTGCATCAAGAGAGGTTTCTTTCCTGAGAGACGGAGTTAAGGGCATGGCAGCCTATGGCGTTGATTGCGTGGCGGAGGCCCTTAAGAAACCTCTGAGCCAAATCGTTGCAAATGCTGGGTTCAACCCCCTTGAGAAAGTCGAGGACGTGATAGCCGCCCAAGCAGAACAAGGCAAGGTTTCACTTGCCATTGAATGCGATACTGGCGAAGTTGCCGATATGTGGGAGCTGGGGGTAGTTGATCCCTTAAAAGTTAAAGTTCACGCTCTAAAGGCTGCTGCTGAAATTGCAGACGCCGTTCTAAGGATTAATACCATAATTAAAAAGCGGAATGATGACACCGAGGCGGCTGCTCAGCCGCAAGCAGGCAGTTGAACGGAATTCGCTTTTGGTGTGAAAAAACATATCAGGGTTAAAAATTGTCCAATTCGAAAAGAACAAGCTGTGAAAATTTGTTCATTGAGGTAGAAAAATGGCGAATAAACGAAAAATTCCAATAAATGATAATTCAGCGCAAAACTCCTCTGAGTCTGAGGCACAACACAGGGATAAAGAGCTTGAGGAGACTGGCGTAGTTCCGCCTGAGGTGTTTTCAGAATCGCCAGAAGAAGCGGATGTTGTCGTGGAATCCACCGCAGAAGAGGTACTTCCCGAAGACATTCGCATCTTAAAGGAACGGTGTGAGGAAGCAGAGAGGCGAGCGGAGGAGGAACATGACAATTTCCTTCGGACGCTTGCTGATTTTACTAACTACCGACGCCGCGCTAGGGAGGAGCTGGAGCAAGTAAGGAAATTTGCTACCGAAGACTTTATTATTAGATTACTTCCGATTCTCGACAACTTCGAAAGGGCTATCAAAGCTGCAGAAGAGACAAAGAATTTTGACTCTCTGCATGGAGGTGTAATACTCATCCTGCGTCAACTTCGTGATCTCCTCGCGAAGGAAGGCGTTGAACCGATAAAAGCCGTTGGTGAAAAATTCGACCCAATGAAGCATGAAGCTGTTGCACGTGTGGATACGACGGAGTACCCCGACGAAACTATCATTGAAGAGGTTCGGACAGGGTACACCATGAATGGCCGTGTGATAAGACCGAGTGCCGTGAAGGTAGCCCACCATCCCAGGGTGGAGCAAGATGGTTAAGGTAACACGACGTGTTCCGCATTACAGCATACCACCCGAATAAAGGCGTCCAAATTATAAAAAACATAGCCCAAATTAGCGATTTTATTGCCGATCCAGAGACTATTGTTTGGTTGGACGCTATGAATCCTTCGAAAGAGGAGATGGAAAAGCTCGCTTTAGAGTTTGGTTTCCATCCGCTCGCGATAGATGATTATTTTACTCCACATCACAGGCCTAAGGTTGACGAATATCCAGGCTACCTTTTCTTGGTCTCGCACTTTGTAACATACAACCCAAAGAAGGAAGATGTTCGGCCGATAGAGCTCGATATTTTTGTGGGCAAAAACTATATTGTAACCCTACATAAGCAAGAGCTCACAGTTCTCCATGAGGTTGCGGATAGATGGAGTCGGCATCCCCAGGCATTTGTGGGCGGTGTTGGACTGCTATTGTACGATATTCTTGACGCGCTGGTAGACTCTTATTTCCCCATCCTTGACCAAATAGACGAAAGGCTTGACCAAATTGAGACCAGTATATTTAAGCAGGAAGCAGCGGAGTCCCCAGAAAGAATATTTCGGCTAAAGCGAACCTTGCTGGTCTTGCGAAGGATTGCAACTCCACTGAGGGATATGTTCAATATCCTAACCCGAAGGGACCAACCGCTTCTTTCGGAGCAGGCCGTGACATATCTGCGCGACATTTACGACCACACCTTGCGAATTGTAGACACCATAGATACCTACCGTGACATCCTGGCAAGTGCGCTGGATGCCTATCTCACGGTAATTTCCAATCAGCTCAACGCCGTGATGAAATCGCTCACGGTCGCAGCGACAGTCTTGATCTCAGTGGGATTGGTAGCGGCTATTTATGGTATGAATTTCCGTTACATGCCGGAGCTTACTTGGCGATATGGTTATCCTTACGCTTTAGGCCTAATGGCATTGATTGGTGTCGTTCTTCTCTATTACTTTAGGCGTATTAAGTGGTTGTAATATCTTAATTTTAGTGTAGGTGCTTAGTTAGCCCTTGTGCCCCAACTTGCTTTGAAAAACCCCAAAATTTCGTTATCCGAATAGTTTAAGCTCTTTTTTCTCCTGGGTATTAAAAAATTGCGATAGACACTTGTCCACAAAACGCAAAATCCTAATTCGCTAGGGCATTTGAGAATAACATGCTTAGGAGGTGAGAGATATGAGTTTAATGAGATGGGAACCATTCTCTGAGCTAAGACGCATGCGAGAGGAGATGGACCGTCTGTTCGAGGAATTCTGGAGAACTCCTTTACTTGTGATGCCACGAGAGGAGGTAATCTCCCCGGCGATTGACATGTTTGAAAGAGATAACAACATAGTCATCAAGGCTGAGCTTCCTGGCCTAAAGCGGGAGGACGTGGAAGTAACGGCTACGGAAGACAGCATCAGCCTGAAAGGCGAGTTCAAGCGCGAGGAGGAGGTTAAAGAAGAGGGCTACTATCGCCGGGAGAGACGAGCTGGTAGGTTCTATCGCAGCATTCCCATGCCAGTAGCCATTAAGCCCGAAGAGGTTAAGGCTATGTTCAAGAACGGTGTCCTAGAAGTCGTAGCTCCAAAGGCCGAGGAGGCGAAGGAGAAAGAGAAGAAAGTCCCTGTTGAGGGATAATAACTAAGTGCTAATTACGGGCGGCCGAGCCGGTTAGGCTCGGCCGCAGGGCTTTATGAAGCAGTAAATAGACAACCAAAAGCATGAGGAAAGGGGAAAGAAAAGCATGAGAAGCGCAAGGTTAGCACTAATGTTGAGCTTGGCCGCTATGTTTGTGCTGGGATTGCGTGCCCAGGCGGCCGATGTGTACAATGTGGACCTGAAACCCGTAGGGGATCAGGGAGTGTCTGGTTTGGCCACGATAATTTCGGCCAAGGTTTCGGGAACTAGCCCATATTACAATGTCGAGGTAAACGCCCGAGCGGATAAGGCCCCACCGGCAAACATGGTCTATGAAGCATGGTTTGTTGATAACGATGCCAACTACAAGCTTAGCCTCGGGGCTTTCACGGGCATGAGGTTCAGCGCAAGAACGAGGCTAGTCCGTTTTTCAGACGCCATGCCATTTGATATGCTGGCGGTTTCTCTTGAACCGGCGGATGATTCCAATCCAATGCCGACCACTATAGTCGCTCAAGGCAACCTTCCTGGCAGTCGTGTTTCAGCGGCTGATTTCTCGCGGGTTGCAGTACTTCCCGAGGATGAGGCGTTCCTAAGCCACATCATCACTCAGAGATTTGGGTTGAGCAGTGACACGGCTAATGATTTACGGATGCGTGGTTGGAGCTATTCGGATATAGCCGTTATGGCAAATGCGGCTTATAGGTGCAATAGACAGGTGTCTGAGGTGGCTTCAATGCTTGAATCCGGGAAGACTTGGAGCGACATTGCACAGTCATGCAATATGACAGTTGCTGAGCTTCTCACTCCCGTGCCAAGGGTAGAGGTTGCAGGGGCCCTGATGGAGTTGCCTTCTGCTACGGCGCCCTCTGGTGTGGTTGCACCCCTGCTTTACTATAAGAGAGGGGCAAATAACGCACCGCTCATAACTCAGCAGAAGTGGAATGAACTCCGTGTTCGTGGCTATGATTGGCAAAGTGTGGCTATAGCGGCGAATATTGCTGCCGAGACGGGGGAGAGTGTTGATGACCTGCTTCGCATCAGGAGAATTCAAGGGCTACCATGGCAAACCATCATCATTGACCGTGCTTTAGATATGAAAAAGATGATGGATGTGAGCGGTTGGCCGTTTAGCAAGGATGAGGAAGAGATGCAGACACCTCCACCGTTGCCGACAGCACCGGCGCAATAGGAGAGCTAAAAATCTTGTTTGGTGAAATGTTCGCACGGGAGCGGATAAAACCGCTCCCGCTTTTACTTTTGGGTACAATGATTGCGTGGGCTTATAATTTCTCCAAACCCCGCTATGACGTTATCAAACAGGCTTATGCTTTGTAGTTTGAGTATTGGTAGAATTATTCCAATCACGCATGCAAGCGCAGCCCCGAAGACTGCTGTATTCACATATAGCCAAGGTAGAAGAGCGCTTTGAAGATGGGAGGGTGTTAGAATCCGTGCCAAATTCGACGCACCCCATGCGGTCCACAGCGCGAGCAGTATCAAAGCTCCCAACAAAATATAAACCCACATCGGCTTCTCAATTTCATACTCAATTTTAGTGCATCTCTCGTCTTCCGGCTTTATATAGATTACTGCATGTTCTGCAAGCATCTGCCTCTGCCTTAAAGGAAGTCTTACTGAATCCTCCAGGTTTTCTGGCCAATCGGCATACATTCTAGCTCGAAGGTCGGCGGTCTCTTGGTCCAGCCATTCAACTTGAATCCCTGTTGGAAAGCTGCTTTTCCCAAACATTGCCGCCATAGAGAGAAGACTAGATTTATCCTCTTCACGCTTCAATAGGTTTTCCAGTGTAATTTCGCCCAAAGCATTAATGCGTTCTTTGACTGCAATAGGTGATGTGGTGACGACGAATGCTCTTGCTGCCCAACTTCTCATGCCGAATCGGCGCGAATGCTCGAATGGTCGCTGATAAGGTGATAAGCGGTCAACCCATCGTACCCAGCGCTTATATACAAGAACAGCTGGTATTCCTAGCAACACAAGCACCCCAAATTCTGCGAGTAGTACCCATAACAATGCGCATGCAGCTCCTTGCTATTCTCAAGTTCTCTAGCATAAGCCAATTCGACACCTATCATATATTTCCCTACACATAGTACTGCTTGACCTCCTTTTAACACAATTCTATAATGGTTTTGCTGATTCAGGAGTGCGCGATTAGCAGGAGGCATATCGTGGAGAGAGCTGGGGGCGACATATCCGGGGGTTCCAATATTATCTCATGTGATCTTGAACCTAGAATTGTTTTAAGTCTTAGGCTGACATTGCTAATTGCTGCCCTAGCGGATTTGTACTTACTTGTTGACCTTCTTGTTCGTTCGCACAGCCCCTTCAATTTGGCGTTTGGAATCTTTGTTATAGCAATTTTAGCTATAGTTATTTGGCTTTACACTCGCATAGCTATAAGTTTTGCTGTCACCGATTTTGGCCTGCAGTTGATAACAATCCTTGGCTCGAAGGAGAGCATCAAGTGGTCCGAAATACGCCTCCTCCGAGGAAAGAGCAATCGGGCAGTGCTGGTTTCTGAAGATCGTCCTATCTACTATCTGTATCTGTTTCCGAAAGATGCAATGATGTCTCTTGCAGCAGTGTTGCGCGAAGCCAGCAATGCGCGAGTTATCGGCTTTGGCGAGAAGCTGTGAGCAGTCTCAATGTTTAATCCTGATAACTATATAGACCGCATCGAGGAATCTAAAAAGCGGCTGGAAATAACATGGAGATTTGAAGAGCCAGACCGCGTGCCAATTCAAATAAGCACTGGCGGCAGCTTCTATGCGAAGCTTTTTGGCTATAATATCCGCGACTACTACACCGACCTAGAAGTCTGCTTGGAAGTACAGCTCAAGGGTTTGGAATGGGCATTTGATGAGCTGCAAGACGATAGAGTCAGCTATGGGCTCCATCTGGATTTTGGGCCAATTGGCGAAGGGCTTTATTTTGGCTTTCCAATCGAGTATCCGGACGACACATCCCCATGGGTTGTGAAGGCGATTGAGACGCCGGAGCAAATTGAGGCATTCGAAGTGCCAGACCCTGCCGAGAGTCCAGGAATTCAGGAAGCCTATCGCCGAATTGAGAAATTTAAGGAGTTGGTCGAAAAACGTGGAATCAGATTGCCGGCAGGAGGAGGTATTGGAATCCATCCACCATTGAGCTGTGCATGTGCCCTAGCCGAACCAGAGCTTATATTCTCACTAATGTATGAAGCCCCCGACTTAATTCACCGTTTCTTTGCAAAGCTCCTAGAAGCATTCTGCCGGCTTCAAGACTATCGCGACAAACTTGCTGGTCGGAAAACAGAGAGCATCGGTTTGGCTGATGATCATTCTGCATTTATCTCAAATGCAATGCACCGAGAATTTGTCTTTCCATACAACATGGCAATCTATGAACGATACGGCAAGAAGGGTCGGCATCTTCATGCCGACGGCCCAAACGACCACCATTTCGAGATGTATGCGAATGACATGAAGCTTACTAGCATGGATATCGGTGGCTTTAGCGATATAGCGAAAGCCAAACCGGCATTACATGGAAAGACAGTTTTCTCTGGTGGGCTAAATTGTCGGGATTTGTATTATGACTTGGAGACTGCAAAGCCGGCTATTGACCGCGCGATACGCATTGGTGCGCCCGGAGGTGGGTTTATCCTGGCGGTTGGCGGCGAGACCTACGTAGGAGTTAATCCTAATACCTTGGTGCAAGCGGTAAAGTACGCAAAAGAAGTGGGAAGATATCCGATTAGAATTTAGCATGGCTAACCGCTGAGCTATGCAAGCAAGGAGGAATGGATGAAGGTCTATATTGTCACCGACCTTGAAGGCGTTGCCGGAGTAATTAGCAAGGAGCAGACCTTTTCAAATCAGCCTGATTACCCCAAGGCTTGTGAGTGGCTTACCCAGGAAGTGAATGCCGCAGTGGAGGGTGCCATTGAGGGAGGTGCAACCGATATCTTGGTGATTGATGGCCATGGGGCGCGTGGCGGACGTAATTTCGTTTATGAAAAGTTGACCCGTGGCGCGAGGTATATTCAAGGCACGCCCTGGACTGAGTATCTTCAAGCATTGGATAATTCCTACGATGCTCTTTTTCACATTGGTGCTCATGCAATGTCTGGAACTCCCGGCGCCGTTCTTGAGCATACTATGTCGTCAGAGGGATGGGTCGAGATGACAATCAATGGCAAACCGATGGGCGAAATAGGCCTTTGTGCGGCAATTGCTGGGGAGTACGATGTGCCTTTCGCGATGGTGAGCGGTGACGACAAAGCCTGCGCTGAGGCAGCCGCCCTCTCGCCGGGCATCGAGTGCGCAATAGTGAAATATGGAATCAGCCGCACTAGTGCAATTTTATTGCCCATTGAAGCGGCTCGAGACCTTATACGAGAGAAAGCAAGGGAGGCCATTAGTAAGGCAAAGGAAATCAAACCCTTCAAAATTCAACCACCCATTGAATTAATCGTAACATACTTTCGCACAGATATGGTAGAAAGGATAAAGGAACGGAAGGGCGTTCGCAAGGTTGGGCCTCTGACAGTTGCCTACACAGGGAACAGTGTGAAAGAGGCTTTTGCTCGCGTCCTTGGAGCCTGAGCCGCTGGCAAATATTGAAAAGGGAGAAAAGGGATTTAATACTGGCTAGTAGTGCTTATTTACGATTAACTTTTCAAAAATCAAAGACAGGAGGTAAGGCTATTGCATGATTTGAGTAACCTTAAGGGGGTCATACCTGCGCTTATAACGCCTCTGACTGACGGCCTTGAGTTTGACGAAGCCGGGATGCGGCGGTTGATTCGCTTCGTACTTGAGAGCGGAGTGCATGGCGTCTTCGTCATGGGATCTAGCGGAGAATTCTATGCATTCACACCGGACCAGCGTAGGCGCATCGTTGAATTCGTGGTGGACGAAGTAGCTGGCCGCGTACCCGTCTTTGCTGGAATTAGCGATGCAGCAACTGATTTGGCGATTAGAAACGGCAAGGATGCAAAGAAGGCTGGTGCAGATGCTGCAGTACTTGTGCTTCCATACTATGCGACACCTGTTCGTCAGGAAGATATGGCGGCACATTTCCGTTATGTCAGGGAACATATAGACATGCCGCTAGCAATGTACAACGTCCCGCAAGCAGTCAAGGGCTTCATCAAAGCCGAAACGATTGCAAGTCTTGCTGAAGATGGAACTATATTCGCTCTTAAGGATAGCACTTGTGACTTCAATCACTTCCAGCAGGTAATCATAAAGCTGAAGGAACGGAAGTTTCCCATCTTTCAGGGTAGTGAGCCCCAATTGGCGGCTAGTGTGCTAATGGGAGGCCATGGTGGTGTTCTAGGCTTGGGAAACGTTGCGCCTAAACTGTGCGTAGATATATACGAAGCGGCATCTGCCGGACGAGCAAAAGAAGCAGCAAGGCTTCAGACAATTATGACTGAGTTATGGGACCTATTCTGGGCTGCCGAATCAACGATAGGTGGAATGAAAGCGGCTGTATCTCTTCTCGGAATTTGTGGGCCGGCGACTATGCGTCCAACGCCAGCGGCATCTCCTGCGGCAATGGAGAAAATACGCTCGATTATGAAGAGAGCAGGCATCATGCCTCAGGCATAAACAATATTTCAATTGGAGGTTCCACCAAATGGCTTGCAGATATTTTTGTGTGATTGCGCTTTTGGCCTTTATGTTTGTAGGTGTTGCCCAGGCGGCTGACACTAGTAAAGGGCCGTTCCTTTGGGAAGCTGATACTACTTTTGCCGCATTTGCTGACAAAGCAAAGATAGATTCCTACCTTGATAACCTGAAGGCTCACGGCATTAACGGCATTTGGGTGCAGGTCGAGATGTATACCCAGGGCACGGTAAATTATAAGAAGACCACCCTAACCGGCTTGCCGACTGCTCAAAAATTCAAGACTGGCCAGTGGGCAAATGATGACTACCTCAGTTACGTTATCGCGCAGGCAAAAAAGCGAAATATGAGCGTAATAATCAAGTTCCATGGCAGCAATGATGTTTTGTGGGATAAGAATCCAAATTGGCGAATGAAGGATAGCAAGGCAAATGATGTTCTTTGGGGCGGTAAGTTAAAAAACTTTTGCGTAAATTCGCCATATTGGGACAAGGTTTTCTTCCCTATGATTCGCGAGATTGGCGCGAACTACGCAGTAGATGGGTTTTACTTCGATACATGCCAGGTGGTGTTTCCTAACTCGGATACATGTTTCTGTTCCAACTGCCAAGATAGGTTCCAGAAAGAGACTGGGAAAAGGCTTCCGATGAAGCCTGTCGACAAAGAGAATTGGAACGACCCGGTAGTCAAATTGTATGCCACTAAGCGTGTTGAGTGGCTAAATGAGTTCTACCAGAAATACCGCAAAGTAGTTGATGAAGCTAAACCTGGCGCGATTGCTCTCCTAAATGTTAGCGGCGGTTATAATTCTTATAAGGATGGCCTTTCGACGAGCGCTGCTGCGGAAAGCGTCACCATGCTCACGCCTGAACCGGTCAATACTCCGCGGATGTATGCTGCCACCGAGAATCTCAAGCGCAAGAAGGCTGGACAGCCGCCTCTTGACGAGCGCGAACTTGCCAAGCAAGAGATTAGCTGGAACATGAACAGGTATGGCTACAACGAGTTCATGGTCAAGACAATGCTTGCGGACGGCGGTGGCAAACCTGTTATCCCAATCAGCCGATATTGGTTTACCGACGAAGCTGCTGGGCTAATGGGACCAACTGACCTAGAGATTGCACAGATTGAGTCGGGCATAGGCGGTGGTGCAAAAGGCTTCTGCTTCTTTGGATATTTGGGTACCGCCATAGAGAAAGGTACTGTTAGTAAGACTGCCTGGGCTGATTCGAAGTTTATTAGCTATCTAAAAGGTTTGACATCCGGTGAACATGGAAGGTGGATTGCTGACATGAAGCCGGATGCTCGAACTTGCATAATTTACGACAGGGGCGCAAGCTTCTGGAACGGAGACTATTGGAAACGCTTCCGGTCGGTAGGCGGCGTCTACTCTCTGCTTCAGTGTTGGAAAAAGAACCCCGTTGAACTTATTTCTGTCGGTGATCCTACCGAACCTGGAGCGCCGTCACGAAGGCTCAACCTAGATGAGCTAAAGCGATATCGTGCCTTAATCGTTCCGGGTCTTGACCATGTAACTAGGGAAGACTTGGAAACCCTTCGCGCATACGTCGAGGCAGGAAATGGATTGCTCCTAATGGGAAGCATAGGGTCAGAGAAGAAACTGGACGGCACGTCCATCGCCGATGATGCCTACCAAATCTTTGGAATATCTACCGAGGGTGGTCCTGAACCTTCGGGGTTTGTGATAAAAAAGGAGAAGCATCCAGTGTTCATGGCTGTAGAAGGGACGGGGAGTTTTGGTAGTTTCCGAATAAGTCCGGATAAGAATGACGCAGCGAGTTACAAACCGCGGTATGATGATACGTGGTCGGTGATGGCTGAAGAGGTGACGGATTCGGGAAGGCGAGCTTGCGTCTTGGAGAAGCGAATAGGGCGCGGGAGAATTGGCTATATTAACTCAAGCGAGGCGAAAGGCTTCACAGGTCAAATGAACCAGCTATTTGTTAATTTTGCAACCTACATCTCTGGCACAAGCCAGCTAATAATGCCAGTCGGCATGTCGCCTGCGTCGAGTTTAAATGTGTTCAAATCGGAGGATGGCCTTACGAGATATCTTCACATTCTCACTCCAGACGGCGAGTCTAATTTTGAGATAAGGTTGTACGCTGACAAAGGCTACTTCCCCGTCTCAGCTGAAATGATGCAGTCCGACGGCACCATTACTCCAGTTAAGATGGACGTGGCTTCTCCGAGCGGCAATTCAGTTATTAAAATTGATAAAATCAAACCAACTTGGGCAATTATAAGAATAAAAACCGAAAAGCGCTCATGACTTTTACATTGGCTAACAAAAGCAATTTAGAGGCTATTGTTCAGTAGCTAGAGATTAAGTGGGAATGGGGGAGTAGGGAGCCTATGATAATTATCCCTTTCTCCCATTCTGCTTATTATATTGGGAGGAGAACAAATGCATTGGTGGCAGCGTCCGGTCAGGATGATGAGGCTCGACTATGTTGACAAGCTTGAGCGGATGAAAGACACTGATCTTGATGCTCTAGCTCGAAGTAAACGCGATGATTGGCATATCAACTGCGAGTGGGTTATAGGCACGCCGGGCATTGCGCCAGGTCTCGGATATATGACAACATTTAATACTCAAAAATTCGAGAAGTATCCGGCACTTGGTGACTTTGACCTTATTCGTGAGTACCTCCCCTATGCGCATAAATATGGCATTCATGTGATTGCTTACCTTAACATGCACTGGTTCTCCTATGAGTTTGCCGACCGAAACCCAGGATGGGAACAAGTTTTGGCTGATGGAACGCCTTATGGCAGGGTACGTCCGCTTTATGGGAATGGAACAACCTTTTGCGTGAACAGCGGCTGGCGGGACTGGGCACAAGAACTGATTGTAGAGTGCATGAAAACTGGCATTGATGGAGTATTTCTCGATGGACCAGTAGTTTATCCTGATTGTTGTTACTGCGACTCTTGCCGCTTGCTGTTCGCGGAGCGGTATGGGAGAGAAATTCCGCCAGCCGAGGATTGGAGTAATCCAATCTGGAAGGACTTTATAGAGTTCCGAGAGGATTCGCTAGCGCAGTTTCTTGCAGATTGCCGGGCTGCGGTGAAGTCGGTGAATTCTGAAGGGGTGATTTTCCTTAATGCAGGCAGTTGGCATGCTGGCGCGTGGAGAGTAGCGCGCGATATTGAGAAAGTTGGCCCGTACGAGGACTTCAACGGCGCTGAGGCGTTTTTTCACCCAGGGCCTAGGAACCACATCCTGCATTTCTGGTCAACGGCGGCAAAGCATTTGGTTGCGGGAAAGAAACCAGCAGTTGTTTTCAGCCACCATGCGCTAGGTTCGTGGCATTATGTTCCTTTGCCTCCTGTTGAAGCAGAGATTGCAATCGCACAAACAGTCGCGTGCGGGGCAAATCCCTGGTTTGCGGTTTTTGATTATGCTCTCGACCACAGCCGCCATCTAGCAGTTGCACCGATTAAGAAGATTCAAAGTTTCCTTGAAAAGAATGAAGAGTATTATTGCGCAAGCACATCGGCCGCTGAGGTAGCTTTGTACTTCTCTAGGCAAGGTGCGACTTTTTATTTATCGGAATTAGAAGAACTATACGGCGAACAGGGAAGCGGCCGGGAGCAAGATTTAATTGCAGACCTGGGAAGCGGCAAACGCATTGTTGATTGGAAAAAGCGAAAGCAAATCTGCGACGAGCTCCACGGCAACACATACCTTGGTTATTTTACTTCCCTGGTTCGCGAGCACATACCATTTGACGTTATACTCGACTCCGACCTGACTCATGAAGGGCTTGCAAAATACAAGGCAATAATTCTTGGAAATGCCGCCTGTCTATCGGATATGCAGGTTGAGACGCTGAGGCAATTTGTTGAAGAGGGCGGCGGCCTCATTGCCGAATTTGAGACAGGGAGGTATGATGAAAGAGGCAATCGGCGCAAAACAAATCCGCTGGGCGAAATTCACGGCGCATTGGATATACTTGAAGTGATGACCCCTTCAGTTGCTGAAGAGTATGTTAAAGTCAAAGATAAGCATCCAATTACTGAGCAGTTCAATCTGGGTCAGCTTATCGCGCGCCCACAGTTTAGTGTTAAGATTAAAAAGGTGGACTTGGGGGAGGCACCTGTTATCTTCATGAACCCAACCGGGAGATTGTATTCGGGTCTAACCGGCGAGTCACCACATCCCGCGGTTATCGCTAACCAGGTTGGAAAAGGACGTGTTGTTTATTTCCCAGCCTTAGTCGGCGAGTTCTACGCGAGATATCGAATGTGGGAATACCAAGCCCTTATAGGCAATGCTGTTAGATGGGCATGTGGTGGCACTCTTCCAATATTCGTTGAATGCCCTGCATCTGTCGAGGTTGAGCTCCGAAGACAATCGAGTCCAACTCGGACGATTATTCATCTTGTCAACAACACGGGAGATATGCAAAGACCAATGTCGGAGATTATCCCTATTCGCAATATTCGAATAGCCTTAAAAACAGAAAATGCAAGCCGTGTCTACACGCTCTGGGCCCAACTGAATTTGAATTTCAAGCGCACAGACGTGGGTATCGAATTTACAATTCCGGAAATAAGTACCTATGAAGTAGTTGTAGTAGAGTAGACTTATTTGGCGTATGGAAACAAACTAAATACTTCTAATGAGAAGAGTAGCTTATGGTAGACGATCACAAGTACAGCGTCCGTCGAATAGTGGCATATAGACATCCCGACCCGGAACAACCAAAGGAGGTATATGGCCCACTTGGGCCAGATCGAACCTATGGCGTTGTACTTGAAGTCATGCTTGTTGGGGAGGGAAACCCTCACTGGGAATATATAGTGAGGAATAGCTTCACCGGTGAGGTGCGGCAGATTGCCGAAAGCGAGATTTTCCACGGAGCTGACTGCGAGTATTTGGATTTTTACAGGCGTGATTCGATATTTCTCACGAGAGAATCACCTTCTCGATTCGATGACGAGGATGCAAGGAGCCAGCACTGGCAACGTGCGCTTAAACGTTTTCTCCGAACAGGGGTGCGAAAGCTTCGTGAACGCGAGGAAAAGGAAGCTCGTGCGCGAGAAGAGGGTGTCAATCTCGGCCTTGCCCCAGGGGATTATGTTAGGGTTCGGGGCGACCTCCGCCCAGAAATGGAACAATATCATAACCTATATGGCAAAGTCTTAGCAGTTGCACCTGCAGATATCGAGTCCTTGGAGGTTGGTCCTGGGAAGGGTGGCATGTTGCCTGGCGTTTACAAGGTGCTGAAATCCTACCACATCAAGCTAGATAATGGCGAAGAAGCTGACTTCTATGACGTGGAAATTAAGGCGGTTTATACAACAAATGGAAGACGCAAGATACTAAATTGGCGAGCGGCATCATTTCTTGCAGAGGCATTTGGAGATGAGCCGCCTTATCAAGCCGACCTTGAATACCTCTGCTCGCATGTATTTACGCGCGCTGAACTGGAGGGGAAAAGTAACGAGGAGCTTGCCGAACTATTGGCAAAGTTGATATTTGTTAAGGGCCAGGCGACTTTAGAGGAAATTGAGGAGAAACGAGCGGCGTTGGAAAACTCGCCGACGACCTATCTTGTAGACCAAATACTGGCTCTTTCACGATTCGATATGTCTAAAAACCGCTCGCTTACCGATGAAGAGATTGAACAATCTCGCATTGCCGATGCCAAACTTAAGGAGTTGTTTGAGTAGGACTTTCCTTAAGTTGCGAGCCATCCGCCGTCAATAAATATTGTAGCTCCTGTGATGTAATCCGCTTCTTCAGATGCTAAAAAGACTGCTAGGTTGGCGATATCTTCAGGAGTGCCCACTCGCCCCTTGGGTATTCGCTGTTTGACGAGTGTTTCAAGGACGCCTTCTTTTTCCAAAGGGGAAATCATAACAGTTTTTATTACCCCTGGGCCAATTGCGTTGACGTTTATACCATAAGGTCCCAGCTCAATCGCCATCGCCTCTGTCATGCCTGTTATTCCACCTTTTGAGGCGGTGTAATGCACAAGGTTCGGGAAGCCTATGCCGATTTGGCCTGATGCAACAGAAGCGATGTTTATGATTCTGCCCCAGCGTCGCTTAATCATGTCTCGGGCCGCTGCCTGGGCACAGAGAAATTGCCCTCGCAAGTTTATATTTATTGTTTCATCCCATTCTTCAGGGGTAATTTCAAGGAATGGCTTGAACTTTGCAATGCCCGCGTTGTTCACCAGTATGTCTACTTTGCCAAACGTTCGAATAGTCTCGTCAAAGAGATTATCTACTTGCTCTTTTGAGCTTACGTCACATAAAATTGCATGGCCCTTTGCGCCCTGCGACTCAATTTCTGCTACTACGGCTTTGGATTTGTCTGGATTTATGTCAGCAACCACCACTGCTGCGCCTTCAGAAGCCATTGAAAGCGCAATTCCTCTGCCAATTCCTTGCTGAGCACCGGTCACTACCGCACATTTTTCACGTAGTTTCATGTCTTGGGTCTCCTTTCAAAATAAGAACGCGACAATCTTGGAGGAATTATACCCGTGATGGTGATGGGATAAAGATGGAGCGTTGTTGAAAAATTACTTTATTTTGTATACATGCACTTCTAGCGGGGCAAAGTTGTCGCTCCAGGCACCGTCTTTTGCTTCCAATGTGCGGGATTCGAAGACGACCTCGATGCGTGCGTTCTTTTGGAGACCCTTTAGATTAAAGGTTGCTTTGCATGCGTCTGAATTGTGATTTACAGCAAAAACGTAGAAGGCATCTCCTACTTGCTTGACCATTGTATCTATGGGCGCATCTGCCGGCGATACAGCAAGGGCACCTTCAATATTTCGAGCAAGGAGCGCTGGTGTTAGGAGCTTCATCTCACCAGCCAATTTCTTAACGGTTGCCCAATGGAGTGGGTAGTCGTGAATATAGTACCTTGAGCCGAGGTGAGCCCAGTAAATGATGCCCTTTGCTCCATGAACTAGGGCAAGGTAGGTCATGCATCGCTCTTCCTCGGGTGTTGGCCTATGTACTTTATCTACCTTTCCAGTTTTCCAAACATTCCAGTCAAATGCTTGTAGAACCGCCCATACAGGTTTGTCCTTGCCAACTGCTTTAATGGCGCCCGACACGCAGTCGGTGACATAGGTTACGGGTCTGTATGGTATAGGATATGGGTCAATCCACATTATATCCGTACATAGTTTGTATTTTTCAGCCGCCTGGGGGCTCATTACAACCAAGGAACAAGGATGCTTTGGGTCTGTTTTTTTGATAAGTTTATAGCGGTGAAGTACCTCCTCGACTGAGGCCTTTCCAATGCCTTCGGGCTCGTCAACAACATACCAACCGAGAAGAGCTGGGTGGTTCTTGCGCAATTCAATATCTTTGACAATAGCTTCGTCGGTGAGAGTCTTTCCTCCCTCTATGCTGAAGGGAATTGTAGGGTAGATAAAAGCTAATATCCCGTTGCGAGCCGCCGCGTCCAAGAGGGGGGTCACTGTTTCGGGTGTGTAAGCATAAAAAACGGTCATGTTGAACCCAGCAGCTTTGCCCTCAGCCATAACTGCATCGTGGTTTTTCCCGTCTTTATTCTGCAAGGTGTATATTCCTATTGGGAAAAACGGCTTCCCATTTACGTTCAAAAATCCGTCTTTGTCAAAGCTAATCTGCGGGCTAGTAGAGCCGAGCATTGGGATTAAGCTTAAGAGACATATGGAAAGCACGTCACGCAACCTCATGGAATCCTCCGATGAATTATTACTTTTGCTACCGAGCGGCAATATAACAAAAAGACGCGAATACGTCAAATGCTTGCTAGTTTTAGCTTTGATGCTGTTAAAGCAGGAAAGGCGGCAGAATGGTTTTTAATAGCAGTGGATAGCTGAATTTGATACAATGAATCGCCATGGCTACTAATCTTAAAGCTGAGCGATTAGCTCGATTCATGCTGAAGAAAGTCAACAAAGCAATTTATGAGTTTGGAATGATTGAGGATGGCGACCGCATAGCTGTTGCGCTCTCGGGCGGAAAGGATAGCCTCAGCTTGCTGTATATCCTTAGATTCAGGATGCGTTTTGTGCCTGAGAAATACAGCGTCGTTGCCATTCACGTCGTCGGTGATGCTAGAGGGTCGCACCTGCCACCATACCTAGAGCTTGAGGAGTGGCTCCGGGCGCACGAAATCGAATATCTGGTTCGACAAATGTTTGTGCCCGAGGGTGAGGCGATTCCGATGACCTGCGAACGTTGCACTTGGAACCGCCGGCGCACCCTCTTTGAGATGGCAAGGGAATTGGGATGCAATAAAGTAGCATTTGGCCACCATCTCGATGATTTGGCAGAGACTGCCCTTCTTAATCTCATTTATCATGGAAGATTGGAAACAATGGCTCCGTGTGCGTCCTACTTTGGCGGAATGTTTAAGCTAATTCGTCCCTTAGCTTATGTTCCGGAGGCCGAGATTAAACGCTTCTCTTCGCTCATTGAGTTGCCCTTCCCTCCGCCGCCTTGCCCGAGGGGTGAGCAAACTAAAAGACAGCTAATGAGGAAATTAATTGAGGAATTGGGTAAGGATGCTCATAGGATTAGGGAGAATATTGTGCGAGCAGCATTAAAGAGCGAGATTTATGAGAAGGAATCTTTAAGGAGGGCAGAGGATGAGAAATAGCAGTGGCAATTCAGGAAACCCAGCGGCTACTCTTGGCATTGGCTTTGGCTCAGTACTAGCTGCGCTTATTTCGTGGTCACATACCACCTCGGTAGTGTGGACCTTCGTGCACATGATCTTCGGCTGGTTTTATGTAATATATGCGTTAATTGTTGGGAAGGCTCACTTGCTATAGGTGGCGCTCTTTATTGCAAAGTCAAGATGTCTTCTTGGCGGAGTACTAAGATGCCGTCTGCTTCCACTAGACCAGTTACCCTAACGTATGCGTTCATAGCCGGTGGCGTTATTCCCGGAATGTATTTTATCGGCAGACTGCTGGGTATGGGGCACCCATCGGAGATATAGAAGACCCCTGGGTCCGAACCTATTACCCGCCCGAAAACGACGGCAGTCAGCCCAACGTTGTTCGGGCCTCTTCCCCATGGTGTTCCTTTTTGTCCTTGAACTGGCGGCCCCGGTTCATAGAAGAAGTCAGATCCTCCAACGTCACGGCTTGTCAGAAGAACTGGGTCACCGTTAGCCGAACCTCCAGTGGTAATATACACATCTGTCAGCTCTCTAGTGTGGCCTGTACTGGACATTCGACCCATTACCGTAAGCTGAGTGCCTCTTGCTATTGATGGCAGAGTCCCTGTGCCCTTTGTGAGTTTGATCCCAACATAGCTGTTGGATTGACGTACCCCCATGCAGTTGGCCGTTGCAGGAAGAGTGCAGACAAGGTTTTGAACTTCTACCCATCGGCCGTCCGGGCATTTCTTTGCCTCCGCAAGAGATGGCACTGATTGCACCACGCGTATGCCGTCCGACGCCATGATGTCGCTCCATTGATTGTGGGGGTTTCTAGCCTTTACCAGGATGTAATATACTTGTCCATTGACAAGCGAGAGGCCAGTCCTGGTACCTTGCGGGGCACCGGTGTAAAGCCAACCTCCACCCGGAATGATTCCAGATTCATCCGGCGTCGTGCTAATCGCATAGCTGTATAACTGAATGCCTGATTCTGGGTCGGATGCTAGCCATGAACCGTGGATGGATGTTGTGCTTGTCTGGTAGACACCATCGTCGTTGACGTACACCATCACGGGTGGAGTGGGCACCTCGTATATTTCGGCGTCATCGGCATAAGCCCAGCTTGGCCCAGTGCCGCCTTCGAAATATTGCCCAAACTTATAGAAAATGGAAATTTTGTCGGTAGTTGCTGTCACGGTTTTTGTATAGTATAGCCAAGTGTTCTGGCCGCCGCTTTCAAGCTTTGTATATTGGACCGTGCTTGCTTCGCCGTTTGAGGTCTGGCCAGTCAGATCGTATCCTATCTCGGCCCAAGCGCCGGGATCGGTAGCTTGAAACCTAATCCAGCCGCTAACAGTGTACTGTCGTCCGGGGGTCACCCCGCCTACCGATTGGCATATTCCTCCGTGGACGCGGTAACGGTCGGGTCTTCCCCATTTCTGCGCATGGCTTCCGCCGTGAACTGGCGATGTTGAATCAGCATATGTAATTGGGTTGCTCCAAGGTGAAATCCATGGGGTCCAATAGTTTGCCACACCATTTGCTTGGAAGCCACCCTCAAAATCGCCGTTTAATAACATATTGTTGCCAATCATTGTAAGTGTGAAGTCCTGATTTGTAGTCCCACCTGAAACTACGGTTACATTGGGGATGGTCTGATAGCAGTATGCTGGCTTTGAGGCGGTAACCGTATAAGTTCCTGGCATGACATTGGTTAGAGTGTATTCACCGCTACTGTTGGTAGTAGTAGAATAGCCTCCTGGGCTTGCGGAAACTGTTGCGCCATATATTCCGCTTCCGTTCCTATTGCGCACATAGCCGGTGATCGTTCCGGGGAGCTGGAGCGGCGACTTGTACTCCCATCGCACAGCGTCTGCAATTACGACTTTTGAGGGCTCTGCGTTGTCTGAGAGGGAAACATAACCAGACTGACCAGCGTTGAATGGGAATGTTCCTAATGAATTCCATTTCCCGCCATTTATCGTCTGGTTGATAAGGATTGTGTTCGAACCGTCCTTATGAACAACCGTAAAAGGAGCGTTGACGGCGCGATTCGTGCCCGCTGAGTACCATGCCATTACTTCATAATTGCCGCTTTGGAGCAAGTTTGGTGTCCATCTCACTACGTCCTCGCCAGTTCCGGTGCTGTTCCAGCGGTAGTCGGCGCCGTATTTATCTGTAGCGGACGTGCCGGTATTCCAAGTGCCAGATATCACGGTAAACTGCGAATCTGAATTATCAATGATAATGCCAGGGTCAGGCCAGCGGTATTTTTGTGAGACTGCTTGGTCGAGGTCACTTAGGATTTGGCTCTTGTACGGATTGCTCGCCCCATCAATATTCCAGTCATCGCAATAGGCACACCAGCGATACATATTGATGCAGCGGAAAATCGGCTTTCCTTCTGTCCTTGCTTGTTGATTGTACCTATTAATCTCAGCGTAAATTTCCTGCATCCATCCCGGTTCATAATGGCTAGTCGGATTTTCTGGGTGGCCTCCCTTCCAATAGTAAACGCCATTGCACTCTGTGACATAAAGTGGAAGGTGATACAAATCGGTAGGGATGCCGTAGTCAATCCAGTCTTTGTACACGTAGAAGCTGAAGTAGAGCATCTGGCCGCCTGCGTTCACCTTCTGAGTGCTGTGGATGTCGGCGTAGGTATAGCCTCGGGAGTTAATATGCAATGCTATGCCATCAATGCCCCCGGTGCTCTTAATGGCTGTGAGCATTCGATTCATATATGTCACCCAGTTGATTGGGCACGCATCGTGGGTATATCCACATACTGTACCCGAGCCATACGGCCCTCCAAAAGGGGCAATTGCTTGGCAGACGACCTTATCGTTTGGTCTAACTGCTTTGATTGCGTTGTAGCACAAACGGAAACATTGGGCATAGCTCTCAGGCGAGACATATGCTTTATGTCCATTTCTTGGCGGCCATTCGACTGCTAGATTTGTCTCATTCCCAATGACCCAAATATTGCAGCCCGGCGAATTTGAAACAAAATTGGCGCACCTCTGAGCGAAATCGGCGTAATATTCAGGTAGCGGAATTGTGCCAACGTCGCAATAACCATTGTTAATTCGACAGATTACCGTGTGTCCAGCGTTCGCGAAGGGCGTAAAGTCTACGCCGCTCTGATCATTTGGGTTGTGCCCAACTGCAACGGTGGCAGTAATCCAGCCGCCGGTGACACCGTATTGTTTGATGTGATTGAGATATTCGGTAGGAGCAGGATCGTGGTCATGAATGCCGTAGAGGTACGGGCATTCCGCCGCTAATATTCTAACGGCAGACAGAATAAGCCACAAAATGTATACTATGCGGAGGGCGATAAAAAGTCTAAAGCCACCGCTCATGTTTCTTCTCCGAAACATTAATTACCGAAAATGTGTAAAATTCCCATAAATTAGACTACCAAATAAATTTCAGAAAGACAACCAGTAAATATACTAGTTGCTAGCCACTAGTACTGCCTTAGTAACGCAGGCAAAATCTACTTCCGAAGGAATTCCCATACATCTCGACGAAGGTATTAAAGATGTTGCTCTCGATTGGGATGTCCAAAATCTAGTAAAATTATCTCCGGGGAGCATGAGATGCAGGATATTATTGGGATAATTCTTGCCGCTGGAAAGGGCACGAGAATGAGGTCAAAGTTACCGAAAGCCCTTCATCCAATCTGCGGCAAACCAATGACGCGATATATTATTGACGCATGTAAAGACGCAGGAATTAGTGAATGCATTGTTGTAATCGGGCACGGCGCCGAGCAAGTTAGAGAAGGACTTGGCGGAGATGTCTCATATGTCGTCCAGGAAGAACAGCTAGGCACGGGTGATGCATGCCGGCGGGCTGTTGATACACTTGGCAACCGTTTTGGCAATGTCCTAGTCCTCCCGGGCGACACACCGCTCGTGACAGCCGATGTCCTAAAGCGATTAATCAGCGAGCATTCTCAGTCTGAGGCAGACGCAACTGTTCTCACAGCCGTTCTCGAAGACGGTGCGCACTATGGCCGGGTTGTACGCGGTTCGGATGGCTCAATTAAACGAATTGTAGAGGCAAAGGATGCCTCGCCTGAAGAGATTAAAATTCGTGAAATCAATACAGCAATCTATTGCTTCAAACTTGCATGCCTCCGAACTTACTTGCAGAAGATTTCGCCAAATAACAAGCAGGGAGAGTATTACCTTACAGATGTAATCGAGTTTATGGCTAATGATGGTCTGAGAGTGGGCGGAGTGGTGTCAGACGACCCGGATGTAGTTCTTGGAGTTAATGACCGCGTTCAGCTTGCGAAGCTGGGGGATGTCATTAGAAGGCGAATCCTCGAGCGGCTGATGTTGGAAGGAGTAACGGTGGTTGACCCATCGTCAACATATGTTGATTGGGATGTGGAAATTGGCCAGGATACCATTCTCTATCCAGGCACAATTATCGAAAAAGGATGTCGGATAGGTGCCGATTGCTTAATAGGCCCTGCGGCACGGCTGGTTAATGTGGAGGTTGGCGATCGAGTTACAATCCTTTACTCAACCGTTATTGAAAGCGTCATAGATGATGGAACACGCGTAGGACCATTTGCAAATATACGTCCTGGATGCAAAATAGGTAAGGATGTTCGAGTGGGCGACTTTGTCGAAGCAAAGAATGCGATAATTGGAAATTCGGTTTCGATGGCTCACCTTGCTTATGTAGGTGATGCTGAAGTTGGCGATAATACCAACATCGGTGCCGGAACAATTACCTGCAACTACGATGGCATCAAGAAAAACCGCACGATAATCGGCAAGAACGCTTTTGTTGGGTCGAATGTAACCTTAATAGCGCCTGTTACTATTGGCGATGGTGCTTACATTGCTGCCGGGTCTACAATCACAAAGGACGTTCCTGCAGACTCGCTTGCGGTTGCAAGAAAGCGTCAAGAAGTTAAAGAAGGCTGGGCAAAGCGCCGTCGTGAGAAAAGCCAAAAGGATGGCAATACCTAATCCATTTGCCTTCCATAATTGTGGCTGCTTTAGCTGCCAACCCTTTATTTTCCAAGTAAAATCGTGGTATCCCCTAATGATGCTCTCCTAGCAAGGGGGAGAAAGCTAGAAAAAAGGAGATATGAGATGCCGAGGAATTCTGATTTGCGAATATTTGCCGGGAACTCAAATCCTGGATTGGCGGAGTCCATTGCTCGGGAGCTCGGCCTTTCGCTTGGGAAAATGTTGGTTTCCCGATTCTCTGATGGCGAAGTGCGAGTTAAGATAGATGAAAGCGCTAGGGGCACGGACGTTTTTCTTATACAATCAACATGCGCGCCCGTCAACGAAAATCTCATGGAGCTTCTTGTAATGCTTGACGCATTCAGAAGAGCCTCTGCAAAGCGCATCACATGCGTAATCCCATACTACGGCTATGCCCGCCAGGATAAGAAGGTAAAGCCGCGCGAACCTGTTACTGCCAGGTTGGTGGCGGACCTTTTGACAGTTGCTGGTGCAAGTCGTGTTCTTACTGTAGACCTTCATGCCGACCAAATCCAAGGTTTTTTTGATATTCCTGTGGACCACCTTTCGGGTTGCCCCATCATCGCAGAGCATCTAAAGAAATTGGGGCTAACAGATTCAGGTTTGGTTGTAGTTTCCCCTGATGTCGGTGGCGTGGCGCGAGCAAGGGCACTTGCCGAAATGCTTCAAAGCCCAATTGCAATAATTGCAAAGCGTCGGCCGGAACCAAACAGGGCAGAGGTCATGGAAATCATCGGCGACGTAAATGATAAGATTGCAGTGATGATAGACGATATGATAGATACCGGAGGCTCAATCGCCACAGGAGCACTTGAGCTGAAGAAACGCGGGGCAAAGAAGGTTTATGCATGTTGCACGCATCCTGTGCTATCTGGCGGGGCGATTGAAAGACTAGATGCGGCGCCGATTGAAAAAGTTGTTGTGACTGACACAATACCGGTTAAAGCTCAGCCGAACGGTAAAATTACAGTTCTCTCGGTGGCGCCGTTGTTAGCAGATGCAATCCGGCGAATTCACCTAGATGAGTCCGTAAGCGAGTTGTTCAGAGAATGAAAATCATCGTTGGTCTTGGCAATCCCGGCAGAAAATACCAAGGCACACGACATAATGTTGGATATATGACTGTGGATTTGTTGAGTCGCAGGCATCATATTCCTATCAGGGCACGAGCGCTGAGGGCACATATAGGCCAGGGGATTATAGCAGGCCAAGAAGTGGTGCTTGCCAAGCCGCTCACTTTCATGAACCTGAGTGGTCAGGCAGTGTCGGCGTTAGTTCGCAAATATCAGGTAACGCCTGCCGATTTGATTGTTATCAGTGATGATGTCAATCTCCCATTGGGAAGGCTTAGAATCCGAGCTAGTGGCTCTGCTGGAGGGCATGGCGGCTTAAAGTCCATTATTAATGAACTAGGCACTGAAGATTTTCCAAGAATTAGAATTGGCATTGGCATGCCAGCCGGGGACATGGTTGATTATGTGCTTAGCAAATTTAGCCGTTCGGAAATGCCAATTATTCGCGAGGTGATTTCACGAGCCGCAGATGCTGTCGAAACTATCCTCGAGCAAGGCATAGAACAGGCTATGAACCGCTTCAATGCGCCATCTTTGTAAAAATAAGCTGATAACGATTACATGTTTTCAACTAAAGAAATTTTAATCAAGAAAACGATTACAAAAAGATTGAATAGTTTTCATTTTAGTACTTGACAAGCGTTCTTGCTAGTGGTATATTCGCTTTGGTGTGGGTGAACCGCCAGCGTCAGGGAGGTGATTCTGATAACAAAGTTCGATACCAAAGCTGAGATAAGCCCGGTGGTGGCAGCGGTGGTGATCATACTTGTTTTGGCCGTTGCCGCGGCCATAGTCACCTACCCACTGGTTGCAAGCAAATCCTCCAGGCCAGCCTCGCCTTCCGAATTGCGGCATATCGAACCCGCCCCGGACATTGGCAAGCCTGCAGAGCCTGCGAATCAAAATCAAGCAACGCCTCTACCATCGCCCGTTCCTGATAAACGATGAAGGCAAGATGAGCTTTATCAGGGGTAAATTGGTCGGTAAATAAGTTGACTTTAAAGTTTTCGAACAGCACCCAAGCAGCCAGCAGAAAGAGCTTACGCCATCAAATAGCTGGTATTTATGTTATTACCGATGAGCAGCTAACCCCAGGGCGAACCCATCTTGAGATTGCTAGGGCTGCCATTTCCGGCGGAGCTCGTATTATCCAGCTGAGGGATAAAACTGCCGATGATAGCCGCTTAATCGAAGTTGGATCTGAGATCGTTCGGTTTACCACTAGGGCTGGGGCTTTGTTCATTGTTAATGACCGGGTCGAGGTTGCTATCGCATGCGGCGCGGACGGAGTACACATCGGTCAAGAAGACCAGCCGATTCAAGAAGTCCGCAAACTATTCCCCCGCGGAATCATCGGAGTTTCCGTGTCAACAATTGAGGAAGCCCTAGCGGCTGAGGAGGCTGGTGCCGACTACATTGGTGTAGGTTCAATTTTCTCGACTTCTACTAAATCGGATGCTGGGCCTCCTATTGGGATTGAGGGCTTGGCAGCCATTCGCAAAGTTTGTAAAATTCCTATTGTAGCGATTGGTGGAATCTCGCTTGAGAATATACGCGAAATTGCCAGGGCTGGTGCTGATTCGGCGGCAGTCATATCGGCAGTCGTTTGTGCTGAGGATATGAAAGCTGCAACCGCCGCCTTAATTGCCGAATTCCAATCTGGTCTACGGTGATTTGCTGCGGTCTTTTTGTTCCACCTTGAATATTCTAACTGCCTGCGAATCAAGCTTTCTGCTAATGTTTATTGGAACTCCTCCTGGCTTGGCAGTAAGCATCTCAATTAATCCTCCATGCTGACTTGCCGATGCTGCAAATGCTTTCGCCTTTGGAGACCAGTCAAGATGTATGAGGTCGTTTTCCTTTGAGAACCGAGATAGCCAGCCTTTTGGGAAGGTCCCAGGAGCGGTAATGATTACTTTGCCCCACTCCTTCTCGATAACTTTGCTATCGCTAGCCCCTAGTAGGTAATGTTGTGAGGACCCATCTTCAATTAATATAATCTTCTCGCCCTCCTCGTTCTCTGTCGTGTAATCTTCGCTTGTGCCAATGTAACCACCGTAAATTCCAGGCATGAGCTGGATATTTTCCACCCGCACGTTGCCTAGGGGCTTAGCTTTCCCTTGGCTAAGATTGGCGAGCATTGGCTTTTCGCCATCGAGATAGAAGATGTAGCCGTCTTTTATGCCTAGGATGCACATTTCTTTGGCACTCGTGGCGATGGTCTTTATGCGGAGGTTTTCTTTGGAAATGCACAGGAGCATGTATTTATCTCTAGCCCTAACAACGACTGCCCAGGTTTTGCCGTCATTGCTCCACCCATCATCAACGTACAATCCAGGCAAGCGGATTGACCGGGTATTCTGAGAAAAGGCATCCACGAAGTATACATTGGAATTTCCCATTTTCTCAGGACTTAGACTTGCTCCAAAGACGACGCCTTCGAGTCCTACCACCACTGCTAAAACCCTTGAAGTGGGTTGCCAGCTCAAGTTCGTCAGGAAAAAACCAAATTTGAAAACCGGCAATTTGTTTTTTAAAGAAACCGCTTTCGCGGTATGAGGATTCAAAAGGAGCACATCTGACATGTAGTAAATGTCGTCATCCGCGCCCGAGACAATTGCCGCTATCATTTTTCCATTCGGTGACCATAAAACCTTTGTGATTGCATTCTTACAGTCGGTGATTAAGCGAACAGTCCTTCGTGTTAAATCTCCCACCACAACCTTACCGTCTGCGATGTATGCAATCATCCGCTCGTCAGGCGACCAAACAGGCAAGCCAAGGACGCTGTGTGTTCCAGCAAGCGACCGCACGCTCTTCGTCGCTGCTGTTCCGCCTATGCGTATAGGTTGGCTCCCATCAGGCGATGCTATTAGGACGTCCACAATATCTCCGCGCCATGACTGGAACGCAAGTCGGCTTCCCGATGGAGAAAAGACTGGAAAGCCATCATCTGGAAATGCGGCCAGTGCATGCTTCGCGCGACGTGTATGGTAATCTGAAAGTTCGCCGGAAAGTTCAAGGCTATTGCCTGCAGACATTTCAAGTAAAGCATGCATAACCCTTGGGTCAGTAAATGGTGGCTTGATTACTGCCTTGACATTCTTGCCTTTCAGCACCATTCCTGGCGGTTTACCTCTAAAACCAAACACCGAAATTTTCACGTCCAGCTTATTGCCAATGGAACTTCCCGCCGGCGAACGCATATAGCTTTCAAAAAGCCGCTTTTGATGGGCCAAATTCTGCATTAACGCCCAGAAGCCGTAGCTAGGGGGGATTGGTGTGCCAACGCAATCTCTATAGGCGATCTCAACATGACGGGTTTTCCACCGGTAGGAAATGTCGTGTGTTGCGGAGCATTTGGCATATATGGTGGACGCGAAAATTATTATGGCGCAGATCCGAAACACAAGGCCTATGTGGGGCTTCATTGTTGGCCTCCTATGTTAAGAGTTAGCTGGCTTTATGTGCTACCAAAGTTGCCCATTCGCCATCTTTGAGGATCTCCGCTATGTCAAAACCTTCATTTCGAAGTGCGCGTTCGACGTCTGCCGATTTCTCGTCTACAATACCTGAGGCAATCAGGATGCCGCCCCTGCGAAGCACGCGGGCGATGTCAGGCGCGTTTTTTATGATAGTTTCGGCTACTATGTTTGCCGTGATTAGGTCAACAGTATTTTGAATGAACCCTAAGTTGTCAGTTTGGTGGACCTCGATATGCTCTTCTTCGTTATTACGTTGGACGTTTTCCCTTGCTGCTCGGACGGCTAGCTCGTCTATGTCGAATGCGATTACAAGGCAGGCGCCTAGCTTCGCCGCTGCAATCGCCAAGATTCCCGAACCAGTACCAAAATCTACGACAGTCATGCATCGCCGAATGCGCTTCTCAAGAGCTTCAAGGCTCATACGAGTAGTTGGGTGTTGCCCTGTTCCAAATGCCATGCCTGCCTCGATTTCAATCACGACATCGCCAGGTTCGGGATTAAATTTTTCCCAGGGGGGTTTAATGACTATATGCTTTCCAATTCGGGTTGTGCGGAAAAACTGACGCCACGCCTCTGCCCATTCTTGTTCTTCGGCATATTTGATAGTAATTTCGGCTGGAGCTGGGTCGAGCCCAAACTTGGTGAGATTTGTTATGCCACTTTGGATGTTGGAAATGCGTTCTTCTAACCGGTCATCAACTGGGAGGTAGCATTTAATGAAAACAGGGGTTTCACCTTGAATGGCTAAGCCGCCGCATCCGTTCTCAAACATTATCGCTTCGACGGCTTCTTGAGCCGTCACGTTGGTTTGGACTTCTATTTCGGCCCAACGCATGATATTTCAGCCTACTTCTTTCGTTGTCTTTTTCTAAATAAGCCTTTGCCTCGGCTGTTTTCCACCGAGATCCCGCTCAACTGAGCGAACTGCTCGAGCAATTCTTTCTGCTGGGCCGAAAGCTCAGTTGGGATTGTTACTTTGATAACCACGTGTTCGTCGCCCCGCCGACCTGTATCAAGATTAGGCATACCCCTGCCATCAAGTTTGAAAACCTGTCCTGGTTGGGTTCCCTGCGGAATGCGCAGAGTAGTAGTTCCGCCAAGCACTGGCACCTCAATCGTATCACCAAGCGCGGCTTGAACGAAGCTTATGGGAACCTCGCAAATGATATCGTCCCCCCGACGCTCAAATATGTTGTGAGGCTTGATGTAGACTATTACGTACAGATCTCCCGGTCGCCCGCCTCGAATGCCTGCGTCGCCAGCCCCACGGATTCTGATTCGAGAGCCGTTTTCAACACCGGCCGGTATGTGAACAGTTTGCTCACTCGTCTGGCGAATGCGCCCCTGGCCGCCGCAATCGCGACAAGGGTTCGTAAGTATCTCACCTGTGCCCCGGCATCGGGAGCATGTGCTTACCGATGAGATATACCCAAGTATTGTTGAGCGACGATGTTCTATCTTGCCAGTGCCACCACAGTCAGGGCATATCCCTGGCGAACTGCCTTGTGGATACCCAGCCCCATTACAGGCTTCGCATCGTTCCATTCTTGATAGTCGGAATACGCGTTCAACGCCAGTGGCAGCTTCCTCCAGGGTAATCTCAAGTTCATATTGAAGGTCGGCGCCAGGTTCGGCGGTTGATCTTCGATGTTGTTCTGTTCTCATGCCTGAGCCAAAGAACAAATCGAAGATATCGCCAAATCCACCTATGCCGAAGTCCTCAAATCCAAACCCAGGTCCAGACCCTGAGAAGCGGCCATTTAGCCCTTGATGACCATACCGGTCATATATCTCGCGCTTCTTTGGGTCGCTCAGGACGTCATAGGCTTCGTTGATTTCCTTGAAGATTTCCTCGGCGTTCGAGTCGCCCTTATTTACATCTGGATGGTATTGGCGAGCTAACCGTCGGTATGCCTTTTTGATTTCTTCCTGAGATACCCCGCGGTCAACTCCCAATACCTCATAGTAATCTCTTTTCACAGGCATCTTGGTTGTTTAGTTACTCAACGTGTGCTTAAGTTATTTTGAGGCTTGTTCTTGTAAGTCCTACGAGTATTATTCTTCTACGATTTCGGTTTCTTCTTCGAGCCCGATTTCGGCCGATGAACCTTGGTCATTTACATTGGACAAGCCATTGCCCGAAGCAGTGAACCCTTCCTCTCCTTCTTCCTCATGGGATGTTTCTTCATCACCCGTCTTTTCAGTGACTTCTTGTACTGGAGCTCTGAGAAGGTCGACTGCTTCTTCTATTTCACGCTTGCGTTCGCGAGGAAGGGCAAGCTGCTCTTCCCGGGCCGCTTGTTCCTCTGGAGTTGGCTTGTGAATGCGAATCTTTCCAGCCGCAATTTCTTCAAGAGCAATGGTGATCGGATTTTTGGATGTGCTTTCCACCAGCGGTTGGGCACCCTCCCGCAATTGGCGCGCTCGCTTCGCCACTGCTATAACTAGTGCATACTTGCTTCCTACCTTGGCGTCAAGCTCATCTATCGAAGGATATATCATTCCGAATCCCCTTTCACATTATGAAACTGTTGGCGGTGATAGTAAACCAAATAACTACGCACCTAACCGCTTGGCTTTTCAATCAAATATCAGATGACAAAGCTCGAAAATTGCAACTTATGATTTTAAATCTAAACAACGCTCTATGTCAAGATAGTTAATACTTCGGCGATATCACCGATAATTAAGACATTATAGCAGAAATTTGCATGCAAAATGGATTCACCCATGGGCTGGACACATCTGCGACAACATCTCATGGCGGGAAGTGCTGACAAAGTTTTTGATTGCTTCTTCAAAGCATACCAAGTCTTGCGGCTATGAGGATGAATGGGCGATAAATAGAAAATGGGATGAGCACTGAACTTCTTGATTAGCTTAATCCAGTGCAAAGTGGAAAGTTTCCCGTTTGCGAAAGTTTCGAGGAATGCCGCCCTGAACGGCGGGCTTATATTTTCGACTTTGGACGGTTTCGGTCGCCGCGCGGTCAAGTTCGATGCTGCCGGAAGATTTTGTAACCTTCACGCCCACAACATTGCCTTCTGTGTTGATGGTATACTCGACTGTTACGGAGCCCTCGATTCCTTGGTCCCTGGCTGATGGAGGGTATTTTGGACGCTTTGGCCCGCTGACCAGTTCTGGCTCAGCCCTGTCGGCCAGGGTTGAGATATGTTTTGGCTTGCAGATTGTGCAAATTGAAGTTGGTTCTTTGCCAGGCCTAAATGACTTAATCACTGTTTTTTCGCAGTATGGGCCTGGCAGCATTCCAGATTCGGCGCATACCTTTACGTCTATGTCGGGTGGCGGTGGAGGGGGTGGCGGCGGTGGAGGTGGTGGCGCTGGGTTTGGTTCTTGACCAGGACCTGGCGTCGCATTCGGTATGGGTTCTGGTTTTCCAACACCTTCTCCACTGCCTGAACCTATGCCCTTGCCGCCTGGGTTTCCAGGAACCCATCCAACAGGTGTCTGGCCACTTGGTCCAATGTTGATATCGCCATGATGGCTTGGTGAGCCGAAGTTCAAGTCCCCGCCCGGATCGCCCGGCGGTTTATTAGAAGCAATGGTTGAGCCAGGAGAGTATCCAGAAATTGGCGCCTTTTTTCTAGTCTCTTGATATGTAGGCTGTTTACCTGGCTTTGGTTTTGGCTTTGCTGGCGGTGCTAATGGTATCTTTTCTGGCGGTGGGAGTGATAAGTGTTCAGACTCGGTTGGTTTGAGTTTAGGTGCAGTTTTGATGTCCTGCGGCTCTGAAACTTTCACATTCTCTGGGATGTCAACAACCTCTACTCGAACTAGCTTAAGGTCTTCGATTTCAATCGGGCGGGCGGCCGATGTTTTGCCAACCAAACCAAGAATGGCAAGATGAATTCCAATCGAAGCAGCAATTGCGTATGTAAGCAACCGATCGCGCATATTACTTTTTCTCAATCTTTGGTTCTGTGGCGATGGTGATGATTTCAGCGCCTGCCTTTTTTGCTTCATCCATCACCTCGATTCCATCGCCCCAATTGCGGCTCTTGTCGCAATTGATTACAACAACCATTTTGGGATTCTCTTTCAGTTTCTCCCTCAAAGTTGGTTGGATAAGCGCGAATGGAACAGGGCGCTTGTCCACATAGAATTTGCCAGTTGCAGTTATGGTGACAACGGTCTTCACCATAGACCTATCTTGAGCCGTGCTTGACTTCGGTAGGTTTACTGGCATGCCTTTCATTGTGGTCATTGCCAGCGAGGCAATCATAAAGAAAACGAGAAGAAAGAAGATCGTGTCTATCATCGGCACGATCTCAATCCTTGCCCTCTTAGGCTCGAAGCGCTTTAGCCTCATGCTGGTCCTCCTCGCCGGCTGACAGGATATTAACTAAGCGTGTTCCGTATATCTCCATGTCGCTAACCAATGCCTTGGCTTTTTCAGTTAAGTAGTTGTAGCCAATAAGGGTGGCAATTGCAATGGCAAGGCCCGTTGCAGTGGCAATCAAAGCCTCGGCGACGCCGCCGGTGATTGCAGTAGGCGTTCCAATGCCCGACTTAGTGGATATTACGTGGAATGAGCGTATCATACCGGTGACTGTTCCTAGCAATCCCAAGAGAGGAGCAATTGTGATTATTGTGTCTAGGATAGGTAGCCGGCAAAACAAATTTGGAGTCATTCTGAGAGCATACTCCTCCATGCATTTCTCAGCTTGCCGTGATCCTATTCCACGACATTCAAGCCCTCGGGCGAGCATTTCCGCTAAAGGGGTGCCGACGGTTCGGCAAAGGTTGACTGCATCTGAGCCCTTGCCAAGAGCAAGGCATTTTTCAATGCGTTCCATTAGTTCGTCAGGGTCGGCTCCTGCATTCCTTAGGCGTATAAAGCGCTCAATCATTACTGCTACTGAGATTATTGAGCAGGCTATTAGTGGAATCATTACGGGGCCGCCCTTGCACAGGAAATTGAATGCGTCAACAAACCAAATCATGAAGTTTTTTCCTCCTCGCTTTTAAAGGTGGAAGCGCAAGCCCACCAAATCGTCCCATAAGATGTCTCCATGCTGTGTCTTCAAAAGACGTAAACTGCTATTTTATAATTATCGGCGAAGACCGAGAGAAGCCTCAGCCTCCAAGGAGAGATTCAGAGTCGACGGGGGCAAAAAATTTTGGCAAATTCTTAAAACACATTTCACATGTTTATTATCGGTTAACTGCAAACTAGCATTCAGTGTAACTCCTGACGCTCGTGCCTTGGAGTAGCCCCTGCTTTTGCATATCTAAAGGAAAATTGTTACAATCCGTTTTGGCTATTGAAAGCTCCGCCAGAGGTGTTCAAGGTATGAATTGGGATCTGCTGTTTATTGCTGAGTTTTGGAGGACTGCGGCACACAAGATTGTTCCCTCCACTTTGGCCGTGGTTAAGATAGTAGTTATCTTTCTATTAATTCGCGCTGTGGTTAACAAGTTTGTTGAACGCGTGATTCAAGTGATAACTCAGCGCGAAACCAAAGGACCGACACCGGAAACGATTGCACGTGCAAAAACGCTCGGTACTCTCGTTAAGAGTGTGATTTCTTATGTCCTAATCTTTATAGCAGGTGTAATGGTCCTGGAGGTCTTCAAGGTTAACATTGCTCCTGTGCTCACAACCGCTGGAGTCGCTGGTTTGGCAATAGGTTTTGGTGCCCAAAGGCTTGTTCGCGATGTTATTTCTGGCTTCTTTATAGTTTTGGAAAATCAGTATGCAGTTGGCGATTATGTTACCATCGGCAACATCTCGGGTTTGGTTGAGGAGCTCGGTATGCGAGTCACTAAAATTCGCGACGATGTTGGCAAGCTTGTATTTATCTCAAATGGCGATGTAACTCTAGTAACTAACCATTCCCGCGGGACGATACAAGTGTCGTTGGATGTTAACATTGCTTCGAATTCCAATCTTGAGATGGTACGGTCTTTGATAAATGAATTGGGCAGAAGGGTTGCGGATGAGGTTGAAGGCGTTGTCACTCCGCCGCGTGCTGACGGGATTACAGCCATAGATGCGTCTAAAGTTACTATTCGCATTACCGGTGCCGTAAAGCCAGGCTATCAGGAGTCGTTGCAAACCGCTCTACGTGAGCGCATTCTGGAGAAGGCTTCTGCTGGCGAAATCAATTTAGTTTGATGGTGTTCAAGGATAGGACGATGAGAAGAAAGGATCAAAAGCTTATTCTTCGGGGTAGGAGATGCTGTGTATGTGGATGTTTGGAAGAAAACCGACTTAAAATGATAAGCCTAGATATTTTTAGCAATGTTGTTTCCTTTATTACCGCCATATTTGGTCGGATTGGCGATATTGCCCGATTATTCAATAGTTTGCGGCGTTACCCGCATGCGTAATTTGCAAATCTCTGAAGAATCCTGTATCATCTCTAAGGTAATTAGGTAATAGAAAGGATGCCCATAATTACCTATTGGTCTTTTGGAATTTCCTTACTTGGTTGATGAGAGGTGCAAAGTGGATCCTCTTACGTTGAGACATAGTGCAGCGCATATACTGGCACAAGCAGTGAAAGAACTTTATCCTGAGGTCAAGCTTGGAATCGGGCCCGCAATAGAGGACGGCTTTTATTATGATTTCGACCGCAAAGGTGGTTTCTCGCCGGAAGACTTAGAGAAAATTGAGGCCCGAATGCGCGAGATTATCGCAGCGGATCTTCCGTTCGAGAAAAAGGAAATATCAAAGGAAGAGGCTTTTAGCCTTTTTGCTGATGAGCCCTACAAGCTTGATCTTCTTCGTGAAATCGAAGAACCTGTTGTCACCATCTACAGCCAGGGGTCTTTTGTCGATTTGTGCCGTGGTCCTCATCTTCCAAGCACTGGTTTGGTGAAGGCTTTCAAGCTTCTTAGCGTTGCAGGAGCTTATTGGCGTGGCAATTCAAAGAATCCAATGCTACAACGCATCTATGGTACAGCGTTTCCTACCCAGCAGGAGCTGGATGAATATTTAAAGCGCCTTGAGGAAGCTAAGAAACGCGACCATCGAAAGATTGGTAAAGACCTTGACCTTTTCAGTTTCCATGAGGAAGGCCCGGGATTTCCTTTCTGGCATCCAAAAGGAGCAATTGTCTATAACCAGATTATTGATTTTTGGCGGCAAGAACATCAAAAGCGCGGATATCTAGAAATTCGCACACCAATGATCTTAAACGAATCACTTTGGCGCCAGAGCGGCCATTGGGAAACATATCGCGATAACATGTATTTCCTTGAGATAGATGACCAGACCTATGCAGTTAAGCCAATGAATTGCCCTGGTGCAATTCTAATTTACAAGGAAACGCTAAAATCATATCGCGACCTTCCGCTTAGATATGCCGAACTAGGGCTTGTCCATCGGCACGAGCTGTCGGGAGTGTTGACCGGCTTGTTCCGAGTGCGGAGCTTTACAATTGACGATGGACACATTTTTTGCCGCCCTGAGCAAATACAGTCAGAGATAACGGGCGTCATTGACCTAATTCGCACAACGTATGCGAAGTATGGATTCAAAGATTACCGCATTGAGCTCAGCACGCGGCCGGAAAAATCCATCGGCTCTGACGAGATATGGGAGACTGCGGAGAATGCCCTTCATGAAGCCCTCCGCGCAAATAACATAATTTATCAAGTAAACCCAGGTGATGGAGCTTTCTACGGGCCGAAGATTGACTTTCACGTCAAAGACTCGATGGGACGCTCTTGGCAGCTAGGCACGATACAGCTCGATTTCTCGATGCCAGAGCGCTTCGACCTAGAGTACATCGGCGAGGATGGCAAGCCCCACCGACCGGTGATGATTCATAGGGCGGCTTTGGGTGCCATTGAACGATTTATGGGTGTTCTGATTGAGGAATATGCCGGAGCATTTCCTCTTTGGCTTGCCCCAATACAGATAATTGTGTTGCCAATCGCAGACAGGCATCTGGAGTATGGAGAGAAAGTAGCGGGTCGTCTTAGTGAGGCGGGCTTTAGGGTATCGGTAGATTCAAGAAATGAAAAGACAGGTTTTAAAATCCGTGAAGCCCAGGTACAAAAAATACCGTACATGCTCATAGTTGGCGATAAAGAGGCCGAGTCAGGCAAAGTATCGGTGAGGAAGCGCGAAAGCGGTGACATAGGAGTTATGCTAATAGAGGACTTTATCGCATTTGCTAAAAACGAGTTGACGAATTAATGATATTATGCTATACTAACTCCAATAATACTTTAAACGCTACGACCGCAGGGTTCGGATGGCGCACGGAGACGCGGTTTCTGGGGTTTAGCACACCAACTCCGGGCTGTGTGTGCAGTCCGCATATGGCCCTGTGGTTAATTTTTACGAGGTGATGGAGCATAAATAAAGATCTCAGGGTTAACGAGCGGATTCGGGCTCGAGAATGCAGGCTGGTTGACGAACAGGGAAACCAGCTTGGGATCAAACCCGTTCACGAAGCACTAGCGATTGCAAGGGAGAAGGGCCTTGACTTAATTGAGGTGGCGCCGACCGCTGTGCCTCCTGTATGCAAAATAATGGACTATGGGAAATATAAGTATGAGCAAGGAAAGCGCGAACGGGAGGCTCGAAAGAAGCAGCGGGTTACCGAAGTGAAAAGCATCAAAATGCGCCCTGGCACTGATGAGCATGATTTTCAGGTCAAGCTGAAGCACGCCCTGAGGTTCCTTGGAGAAGGAAACAAGGTTAAAATAATAGTAATATTCCGGAGTCGCGAAATAACCCATCCGGAGTTCGCCAAGCGCGCACTTGATCGGATTGCAGAGGCAACCGCTGATATAGCGGTGGTTGAAAAGCCTGCCGCCATGGAAGGCAGGACGATGACGATGGTGTTAAGCCCAAAGTAGGAAGGATTGTCTAGGTCTGCCGATTGGTGAACTAATCATACGGAACGCCCAGCCGTGCCACGGATCCGGAGCTTGGCTCGAGAGGTCGCGTGGCAACTTGTATCTTGAAAGGAACAGTGTCAAATGCCAAAGATAAGGACAAGAAAAACAGCTGCCAAGAGATTCAAGATAACTGCGTCAGGTAAAATTGTACGGCGAAATACGGGGAAAGGACACCTAATGATGAAGAAGTCCCCAGCCAGAAAGCGCAGACTGAGCGTAGAGTCTTTGGTTTTTGGCGGCGAAAAGCAGAAAGTTCATCGCATGATTCCTTACGGTGCATAACAGGAGACGGCTGTAAACATTAGAAGGCCAAATACAAGTTGCAATATTGAAAGGAGCAGGTTAGATGCCACGGGTAAAACGTGGGATAATGACCCATAAGCGGCACAAAAAAGTCATGGAGCGCGCAAAAGGCTACTGGGGCGCAAGAAGCCGCCTCTTCAAAACTGCGAATGAAGCAGTCGCAAAGGCGCTCAACTATGCATACCGCGACCGCAGAGTTAGGAAGCGAGAGTTTCGGAGTCTTTGGATAACACGCATCAATGCGGCATGCCGAGAAAATGGCATATCCTATAGCAGATTCATCCAGGGCTTAGCGAAAGGCGGGGTAGCCATAGACCGCAAGGTTCTTGCGGAAATGGCTGTTAACGACAAAGCCGCCTTCGCTGCGCTGGTTAAACATGCCTCAGAACAGCTAGCAGCTTGACTTTCAGAGAACGGGGAGTAGGATTTGGTTTACGAGCAAATCGAAGCCCTGCGCCGTGAAGCAGAGCAACGGATTGCATCAGCTGCATCTTCGCAGACGTTGGCGGAGCTGGAAACCGAGTACCTTGGACGTAAGGGCAAGGTTACTGAGCTATTGCGCAGCGTGAAAACGCTGCCCCCAGAGCAAAGGCCATCGTTTGGCCAGAGCGCAAACGAACTTCGACAACTGCTAGAAAGGAAAATCGCCGAAAAGCGCGAGAAGATTTTAATCGAGGAGCGGGATGCCCAGCTCGCCCGCGAAGCTGTGGATGTCACGCTGCCAGGCAGATTGTTCCGAGTAGGCAGGCGCCATATCCTGTCGGTAACCGTCGCAGAAGTAAAGCGAATCTTCATCGGGATGGGCTATCAAGTGGTCGAAGGACCGGAAATCGAGCAGTATCTTTACAACTTCGAAGCCTTAAACTATCCCGAAGAACATCCGGCGCTGGATGAGCAGATGTCATTTTATATAACTGATGACCTCCTACTCAGGACTCAGACAACTGCTCTGCAGGGAAGGGTAATGGAAAGCCAGAAACCGCCATTCCGCATCGCGACAATTGGGCGATGTTTTAGGTTCGATGCTGTGGATGCCACGCATTCACACACCTTTCACCAGGTTGACTGTTTTACGGTCGACGAAGGGATAAGCTTGGCAAACCTAAAGGGGACTTTGGCACAATTCGTGCGCGAGATGTTCGGACCAGAAACCAAAGTGCGGTTTCGCCCAGACTACTTCCCGTTCGTAGAACCTGGCGCTGAGTGGGCTATTAGCTGCGTGATGTGTAAAGGCGCCGGATGTTCACTTTGCAAGTCTACCGGCTGGCTTGAATTAGGCGGTGCCGGAATGATTCACCCAAACGTACTTGAGCGGTTTGACATAGACTCGGAAAAGTACACTGGGTTTGCTTTTGGCCTGGGAATTGAGCGCATGCCGATGCTTAAGCATGCCATCGACGATTTGCGCCTGTTCCTTGAGAACGACTTGCGTTTTCTTCAGCAATTTTAGGCTTCCTACAAAGGGTTCCTGCTGTGTTAGTACCTGTCGAATGGCTAAGAGAATATGTGAGCTTTGATGTCCCTCCGAAGCAACTAGCGGAGCGATTGACACTCGCTGGTCTCGAAGTGGAAGAGGTAACCGAGATAGGTGACAAGCTTGTCTTCTCAACCTACGTTACCCCTAATAGGCCTGATTTGCTTTCAATAGTTGGCGTGGCACGTGAGGTTTCAGCTCTACTTGGAACTCAACTAAATCCTCCAATCCCTAAGTTGGTCGAAAGTGATACGAAGGCGTCTGACCTCGTAAAAGTTGATATAGAAAGCCCCATCAATTGTCCGCGATACTCAGCACGCGTAGTTACTAATGTCAAAGTCGGACCATCACCGGCATGGGTTCAGGAAAGGCTAATCGCTGGGGGTCTCCGGCCCATAAATAATGTCGTGGATGCAACGAACTATGTGTTGCTTGAGCTAGGGCAGCCCCTTCATGCTTTCGATTATGACTTAGTGAAGAATCACCATATAATCGTTCGTCAAGCAATGCCTGACGAAAAAATCGTAACTTTAGATGGCGAAGAGCGCATACTAAACGAGGAAATCTTGGTGATAGCAGATTCTGAGAGGGCTATTGCCATCGCAGGAGTGATGGGCGGGGCAGACACCGAGGTAAGCTTTAGCACGCGCAACGTTCTTTTAGAGTCGGCCCATTTTAACCGAATCTCTATACGAAAAACCGCAAAATATCTCGGCATGAGTACCGAAGCATCGTATAGGTTTGAGCGCGGCGTTGATCCTGAATTAACGACCTATGCCCTTGACCGTGTAGCCCAATTAATTGTGGAGTGGTCTGACGGGTCAATCGCTAAGGGCATTGTTGATGCCTATCCAAAAAAGATCAACCCGGTAACCATAGAGATTAGACCTCAACGGACAAGCGAAGTCTTGGGCGTTCAAGTAAGCTCAGAGCAAATCGCAGACTACCTTTCCAGACTAGGCATGTCTGTTGCGAAAGGTGACCCGCTATTGGTGACCGTTCCCACATTTCGGCCGGACATAACGCGTGAAATTGACTTGATTGAAGAAGTCGGCAGATTGTACGGATACAATGCAATCCCAGAGAAACTCCCTGTAGGTGAAACAATGCAAGGGAGCGACAGCTCGGAAGGAAGGTTTGCTTCTGAAGTTGCGGAAACGTTGATTGCATGCGGCCTTCAGGAAGTTGTCACTCATTCACTTGTACCTCCAACAGAGGGCGAACACGGCGAAGTTGTGATTCGCAACCCGATAAGCGATGATCTAAGCCGGATACGAAAGCGCCTTATTCCAAATCTATTAGGAGTAATTGGCTACAACGCAAGTCGAGGTATAAGGGATATCGGCGTATTCGAGATTGGACGCGTGGCCTCCACCGATAATGGCGCGATTATCGAACGTTTGAGCATCGCTGGGGCTTTAACTGGCTCGATGTGGCAGACGGCTTGGAATGTGGATAAAAGTAGCCTCGAAGCAGATTTCTTCTTGGCAAAAGGCATAGTTGAAACTATTTTCAACCGATTGGTAAAAGGCGAAGTGCTTTTCAGACAGGCGCTGCTTGATGGATTCCACCCAACTAGAGCAGCAATCATACAAATAGGAAATACCGAAGTCGGCGTTCTTGGCGAAGTCAGCTCGGACCTTGCTGCTAAGTTCGACCTCCCCGGTCGGACTTACGCCTTTGAACTTGATTTTGACGAATTGATTAGCCGTCGCCGAGAAGCTGAAACATATCGTCCATTCTCTCGGTATCCAGCTCTTACGAGGGACTTGGCCGTCGTGGTGGCCGACGAGATTCCGTATGATAGAGTTAGAGAGGTTTTGGAAGAAGGGGCGGGAGACCTATTAGAAAGCTTATCGTTGTTTGATTTATATAAGGGCCCCCCCTTACCTGCAGGCCAGAAGAGTCTTGCGTTTAGAATGGTATTTCGTTCGCCCACGAAGACTCTACGTGACGAGGAAGTAGACGACCGCATGGCAAGGATAAGAAGTCTCCTTGGAGACAAGCTTGCAGCATCCTTTAGAGATGCGTAGCTCGGAGGAAGAAAAATGGGGACCACAAGAAAAATATCGGCTTCAGAAATTGAATCAGTTATTCGCTCGCTCAACCATATCATCTCAAGCCGTGTTGTAACAAACAATGCAGGCGTCATAGAAGAGATTCATGTTCTAGCAGAGTCGAGCAGAGCACCAAAGCAGGTGGTAAGGGATGTAGAGTCGGCACTCATGGCCAAGTTTGGTATAGAACTAGACCACAAAAAAGTGAGCGTGGCACAAACACAGGATGGAAAGCGCTTCAGGTTCGACGTAGGAAGATTGAAGTTTTCGGATGTCTCAATCTCACTTAATGGAGCTCATTCTCAGGCTACTGTTCATCTTAAAAAAGACCAAGAAGTGTATACTGGCAGTGCAACAGGTCATAGTTCAAGCCTGAGCCAACTCAGACTAATCGCGACGGCAACCCTCCGGGCAGTTGAAAATTGTGAAGGTACCGATGGGACATTCGTTGTTGAAGACATCAATCCAAATATTACTTTGTCAGGCAGGCAAATAGTAATAGTTTTAATAAACATGATAACTTCACGGGGCGAAGAACCACTTATAGGTTCAGCAATCGTCAAGCAGGATTTATGGAAAGCGGTGGTGAATGCAACGCTAGATGCCGTCAATAGACGGCTAGGCTTAATGGGCGAAGAAAAAGAATAATTTGTTTGGGCCGACGGCAGGCGGTGAAAGGGTCGCAAAACGATTCAAATCCCGAGCGAAGCGGTGGAAATGTCTATGTCTAGCGGAAATAGACATTATCCTCACGACGAAAGGGGTTGACGTAAATGAAGACCTTGGTCAAAGTACTGCTTGCTCTGGCGTCGCTGGTGCTTACATCCGGCGCGTTCGGTAGATTCTGGCCACCGCCCTAGGATCTAGGACGGCTAAATTTAGGCTAATGCCTAAACCAAAGTAGCCACCTCCGTCGGCCCAACTCTGAACAGGAAGTTCAAGTGCGTCAGGTCGCCAAAGCATTCACTCAGTATAAGTACACAATATACCTCCTCGGTTTTATTATTTTGACTTCAGCCGTGGCGTTTGGGGGAATAGAACTGCACGCCTGGCCTGAATTAGTTATTTTCTTTATCCTTATCTTCTTTGCCGAAATACTTCCCGTTATATTCCCCAGCTCAGCAACCGAATATACTATGACTATGCCAGCGGTGCTGGCCTTATTTATTAGCCGTGGATTCACCGATACCGTACTTATAACTTCATTGGGTTTAATTGCGTCAAACATGGTGTTCCACCGCGGCAAATACCCGCTAAGATTGCTCTTAGATTTAACGTGCTACAACTTGTGCAATACTATAATTTCGATAACAGTTGCATCTATCGCCTACGTGTTTGCTGGCGGCATGACCTTGCAGACAGGAAGTGAAGTCACTTTGTCTGCTGTTGTGCTACCTGTGTTGCTATGGGTATTTACCTGCACAACGACAAATGCACTATTACTAGCAACCGCTTTGGCCTTACATCTTCGCGAACCCTGGCGAATTCATGCGGCTCAACAATTGAGATGGACAGCCACTAACAATCTCGTGACTGGCCCATCGGGAATACTGTTTGCATACCTTTACTTAGCCTATGGTATACATGGAATATTGCTCATGATAATCCCATTTTTGATGGGGAGACAGGCTCTCAACCAATATGCCAAACGACTTGATACTTACCGCGAGACGATTACTTCACTAGGCATCTATATGCAGCATTACCACCCATATACAAAAGGACACCTCGAAAGGGTGGCGGACATCTCCGATAAAATTGCCAGGCAAATGGGTTTACCGTTGCGAAGTTTGATGTTAATACGCGATGCGGGCCTTTTGCATGATGTAGGTAAGATTGGAGTAGACGAGCAGATTTTGGACAAAGTCGGAGCTCTTTCGGAAGAAGATTGGGCTATTATAAAGCAGCACCCCGCACGAGGAGCAGAAATTCTCTCACAAATGAAACACCTTGAGGCGATAGTCCCATGGGTACGTGGGCATCACGAACGTCCAGATGGCAAGGGCTATCCAGATGGCCTCAAGGATGGCGAGATTCCAATAGAGGCAGCTGTAATTGCCGTTGCCGACGCTTTTGATGCCATGACGGGGGGACCTGACGAGAAAGATAGACGCGTATACCGGGCGCCATTAACAATTGACCAAGCAATAGATCAAGTACGCTACGGAGCCGGGACTCAGTTTGACCCGCGAGTTGTAAAGGCGTTCATGCAAGTAATGGCGAGAGAGGAGTTGGAGCATGGGGAATAGCTTCTGGGTTAGTCCGGTTTTCCTCATGGCTGTAGCATTCACCATCGTGTTTGGGTGCTATTCATATATATATCTGCCATTACAAATGCGTCGCGCTTATAGACAGTCCCTCCTGACACTTGCCCGTGCTGTTGAAACAAAAGACGTCGGTGCTGAGGGGCATGGGGAACGTGTAGCACGATATGTGGTAGATATTGCCCGCGAGATGCGCATACCTAGGTCGCAAATTCTGCGGATGGAGTATGCGGCTTTACTTGCAGACATCGGCAATGTGAGGGTACCGTATGCAATCCTCAGCAAAAAAGGCAAGCTTACCGCCAAGGAGTTTGAGATTCTAAAACAACATGCCGTAATCGCCGCCGAGATGGTGGAACAAGTCAGGTTACTCAAAGATCTTGCGCCGCTGATTCGCCATCATCATGAATGCTGGGATGGATCGGGATACCCGGATGGGCTAAAAGGTGAAGAAATTCCCCTTGGTGCGAGAATCCTAGCTGTAGCAACTGCGTATGATTCTATGGAATCGAAAAAATCATTTCACGACAAGATGGATGATAAGCGTGCAATTGAGGAACTAAAGAGTAACGCAGGAGTTAAATATGACCCAGCGGTAGTAGAAGCTTTCTTGAAAGTATTACAGAGGCGCTGGCGAAATGAAAGGCAGCTATCTTGATTATTGAATTTGCCATACTTTCCTTAATATTGGGGATAGTTAGGAGAGGGAGCCTAAGAAATCTTTCAAGTATCCCTCTAAAGCATTTATACCTTTTTGCGTTCCCGTTTGTGGCTTTCGTAGCAATGTACATTGTCGCTCTTTTTGGGCATTTTTCATTTCGTGGGTATGCAGGGTTACTGAATATCGTTAATTACATTCTTTTGCTTGTAGCTCTCGGTGCGAACTTGCATATCCAAGATTTGCGCATAATATGGGGAGGCACATTTTTAAACTTCTTGGTCTGCGCGGCAAATGGCGGCTACATGCCCATTAGTGAGAAGGCTGCTAAAATAGCTGGGCTTGCCAACATAATCAATCCTAGCCGGGAGGGGGAATTCGTACGCCATGTGCTTCTTACGGCCGATTCAAAACTTAAGTGGTTGGCAGACGTTATTCCCCTTCCGGGGTTTGGCCCTCATACCCCAGAAGTGGCAAGCATTGGGGATGTAGTGATAACAATTGGTATATTTATGCTAATCCAGAGATATATGTGCATCCGAAAATCATCGCTCGAAAAGAAGAAACCGCACTAGCTTGCAATTTCGCGGATGTCGAACCCATTAAATCTTCGGTAGCAATTTTGGAGGAGACCTTCGAAGGTGGTCAGGAGATTTTCGCCTTTTTTCGCAATTCTAATCACGGCAGTAGCGCTCGCACTTCGACTCTATGGCCTTAAGTGGGGGCTGCCGAACATGGACCATTATTTTTCCTATCATCCTGATGAAACAACGATTTTGGAGGCAGCTCAAAGGATTGACTTCTTTAGTGGGCAAATAGACCCTGGATTCTACAATTACGGTTCTCTCTATATTTATCTTGTATACATTGCAATCTTTATGGGGATGGGTTGGGGGCTTATAGTTCTCGGCAAAAGAGACCCTGAGTTGATAGTGCGCGGCTATGCGCAAATGTACTTGGCTGGACGCGTTGTCGCATTGTTGATGGGAGTTGCGACAGTGCTGCTAGTCTACTACGTAGGGCGTCGTATGTATGGCCGAAGAACAGGGCTGATAGCTGCAGTCTTTATGGCGATATTGCCAATTCACGTTATGCACTCACATTTTCTGGCAGTGGATGTCCCTGCAACGTTCTTTGTAACATGCAGTTTGCTATTTGCATCTCGTATACCTGAGGAAAAATCTAGAACCCGATATTATTTGCTTTCGGGACTTTTCGCTGGGTTCTCTGCCGCGACGAAATACAACGCCGGCTTGGTTGTGCTCGCGCCTATTGTAGCCCACCTTTCCAAAGGAGGTTCTTTCTTTAGGCGCCTAATGTCTTTGAACTTGCTTTTGGTAATTATTGGTTTAGCAGCAGGGTTCCTTATTGGTTGTCCAGGTGCAGTGCTCAACTCCGAAAGTTTTCTGCGAGGTTTTCTTTATGAAGCCCATCACGTACAAACAGGTCATGGGTTGCTCTTTGCCGAGACAGGCTCCGGTTTTATCTACCACTTGATTCATTCTCTTCTCCCAGGGATGGGTTTGCCCATAATGGTCCTTGCTCTGGCGGGGGTAATTTACGCTATAAGGAAATGGACCCCGCAGGATGCCATGCTTATTGCTTTTCTAGTGCCGTACTACGTACTAATTGGTGTAGCACAAGTCAGGTTTGCGCGGTATACCATGCCAATATTGCCGCCGCTTGTCCTGCTTGGGGCTCGAATTCCTGGTAAACTAATGGAAAGGTTTGAGGATGAAAGAGGTTTTGCTAGGGGCGTTGCCAGGGTTGTCACCGGTGCGCTCACCGGCCTGATAGTTCTATACACTTTATTTTACTCTATTTCGCTCGATGGAGTTATGGCACGAGAGGATAACAGAGACGCGGCTCTCACGTGGATTAGGAAAAACATTCCCCCCGGAAGCAGCATCGCCATGCCGACAATTCCTTGGTTTTATACGCCCCCGCTAGACCCCCGCTTTGGGTATGGAAGCGCCCGCGCACGTTTCGAGGCCGCTCAGAGCATCGCTGAATATGGGATTATCACAGACGAAAGCAAGGAATGGAATTGGCGTCTGCTTAGCGAAATGGAACCTGAGTTTGTTATTCTCTCCGAGTTTGAGTATGAAGATAGGCTTCGGATTGGCGATCAAGCAGCGATAGACTATTTTGCTGTTTTGGATAAAAAATATAGGCTTGTTCGCCAATTTGATTCACCGCCATCTATTTTTGGAAAGAAATTCCCGCTTTTAGTTGAGTTGCCGCACGATATGTCATATGCCAATCCAACAATAAAAATATATGCGCGAAACGATATTGTGTTGAGCAATGGATGAAGCAATCCAAGCATTTGTTGATTACGTTGCTATTGAGCGAGGACTTTCACAGAATACTGTGGCAGCGTATGCACGCGACCTCTCGCAATTTGCGCATTACGCTGCCGGGAAAGGCATTAACTCTCCCGAAGGCCTTTCGGAGGAAGTGCTGGTGGGGTTTCTCGAGGAATTGCGAAAAGCCGGGATGTCGCCTAGTAGCATTAGCAGGAAGCTTTCTGCAATAAAGACGTTCTGCAAATTTGCCTGTCGGGAGGGGCTGATTACAATCGATTTTACCTCGGGCGTCGAGACTACGAAGTCAGCACTTCGCTTGCCTAGCATATTATCAATCGAGGAGGTATCAGAACTCCTAGCCCAGCCCGATTGGCGCGACCCATCTGGATGTAGGGACAAGGCAATGCTTGAAGTGCTCTACGCAACAGGAATTCGAGTTTCGGAGCTTCTAAGCCTTCGGATAAGCGATGTAAACACAAGCGTCGGCTTCCTCAAATGCTTTGGAAAGGGCTCAAAAGAGCGTATAGTTCCCTTGGGCAAGGTGGCGATTGAATATCTTGAACGTTATTTGTCTACCGGTAGACCAAAGTTTGCTAGGTCAGGAAGTTCAGAATTTCTTTTTCTCACAAATCGCGGCCGAAAGATGTCGCGCGTCGGCTTCTGGAAGCTAATCAAGAAATATGCTGCTCAAGCTGGAATCACCAAGAACATAACACCGCATACCATCAGGCATTCATTTGCTACCCATCTTCTCCAAGGAGGAGCTGATTTGCGCTCGATTCAAGAGATGCTTGGACATGCTAATATTGCTACTACCCAGGTTTATACACATATTTCTCGAGAAAAATTAAAGCAGACGTATAAGAAGTCTCATCCTCGTGCCTGATAAGAAAAGCCCTATTTCCGACGCAGATATTCGTCAACGACCTTCATTGCGCAGTATTGGCTACACATTGAGCACACATCTTCCGCGTTGCCGGCGCGCTCGGTGCGATACTTTTTGAACGCTATTGGGTCAAGTGCAAGCTCAGCCTGTTTTTGCCAATTTCTAGCCTTTCGTGCGGCTGACATCTCATTGTCCCATTCAATAGCGCTAGGGATGCCTTTCGCTATGTCGGCTGCATGGGCTGCGATGCGCGCAGCAGCGACTCCCACGCGAACTTCGTCAGGTCCGGGGAGCCCTAGGTGTTCGGAAGGTGTGACGTAGCACAGAAAATCTGCGCCTGAAGCGGCTGCGATTGCTCCGCCTATCGCCGAAGTTATGTGGTCATAGCCAGGTGCAACGTCGGTCACGAGTGGCCCAAGCACGTAGAACGGGGCGCCTTTGCAAATCGTTTTCTGGATTTGAATGTTAGCGGCAATTTGATGCATTGGCACATGTCCTGGTCCCTCGACCATAACTTGTACGCCAGCCTTCCGCGCACGGTCGACTAGTTCGCCGAGGATTATCAATTCTTGGATTTGTGCTCGGTCGCTAGCATCAGCCAAGCAACCAGGGCGCATTCCATCGCCAAGGCTAAGCGTTACGTCATGCTTTCGGCATATTTCGAGGAGATCATCGAATCGGGCGTAGAAAGGGTTCTCCCTATCGTTTTGTAGCATCCAGCAGACTAGAAATGCCCCGCCTCTGCTCACGACATCCGTAACCCGTCCTGATTCGCGAAGCCGCCTAAGCGATTCTCGCGTGATTCCGCAGTGAACGGTTATAAAGTCAACGCCATCCTCGGCGTTTCTTTCAATCACTCTGAAAAGTTGGTCCTCTGACATGTTTGCAACAGAGCTGTTTTCCGCCGCCTTAATTGCAGCTTCATAAATGGGGACGGTTCCAAGCGGTATGGTGCAATTTGAAATTATTGCTTTTCTGATTGCTGAAAGATCCCCACCTGTGCTTAAGTCCATCGCTGTGTCGGCTCCGGCCTCAATGGCTACCTGCAGTTTTTTTAGCTCATCATCAAGGTTTGGAAAGTCTGCGGAAGTACCAATGTTGGCATTAACCTTCGTTCGGAGGCCAGCGCCAATCCCGCAAGGCTTTTTTGGTATCGCATTGACATTTGCGGGAATAACAATAGTTCCCGCAGCAACACCCGAGCGGATAGTTTCGGCATCCAGGTGTTCTTGCTCTGCCACTATCTTCATTTCGAGGGTGATTTTGCCTGTTCTCGCACTTTCAAGCTGAGTCATAGTACCTTCTTTGGAATAATTGTGTGGAATAGCGGAGTGCCAGATTCCTTAACGCAGTATACCATCAGGGTGGTATGCTGTCAAACACTGCGCTGTTTAAGCGGCATTGGTTGCATACCGCTTCATAGATTGCCTTGTACCATTTCCGCCATTGCTATGAAGTTGTGGGCGCCGTTCTCGCCATAGGTCCCAGATGACGTGCCGCCGAGGATAAAGCCACTATCACCCGCCGCCTCAAGTCGCTCCCTGGCAATGGCTAGAACTTGCTCGGTAGTAAGTTTGTCAATTACTTCCATATCATCGAGGTTCCCAACAAGGCAAATTTTATCTCCAAGGCGCTTGCGTGCTTCGTGGAGGTCAGCATCGCCCCACGGAGGCGCTTCTAGTGGGTCTAGCGAGTCCATGCCAATTATGGCAAAGTCTTCTAGGTAGTGCATCACTGGGCCATGATTATGATAGTGGGCAACCGCCCCATAACGGTGCATAACATCAATTAACTCCCTATCATAGGGCACGCAGAGTCGGCGGAATCCTTCAGGGCCTAATTGAACAGTTGCATATTCCCCGCCGCAAATGCGGAATGCGTCCACGCCTAATTTACAGCATTTTTCCACGAAAACAATCAATCTCTCTGTGGCAACGGCAGTCAAGCGTTCGACAAGATTGGGTGCATCTGCCCATGCAAAGCAGAACCCCTCTGGAGAAAACCATGAGGCTGGTGTTGCTACCCCATTTCCCATGCCAATCATTACAAGCCCTTCATCGCCAATCTTTTCGCGCTGCTTCCAATAATGCGAGAGGTCTGGGTCACCCGGCTCGAATGGGATGGAAAGTGCTTTTTCAACATCACTGGGATCCTTGAGAAGGAACTCAATTGTAGCGCCGGTGACTTCTGTCCTGCGGTATCGGCTCGTAAGGTCGCCCTTTGGAGTATGGATAACTGTAATTATAGTTTCGCCTTCTTGCCGACTTTCTATCTTAGCTGCTTTGCCGAGGAAAGGATCATAGCCAGCGCCGACATCAATTATTATGTCCGTTTTCTGTATCAATTGTCGGCCAAGCGGAGTTTCGGGGTTTATTTTCCCAAAGCCCCAAGGAGAAACAGGTATGCGGTCAACCCTATCAAACCTTATGGCCGAGAGTATACGTTCTCTTGAAGTCATTGCGGCTCTAAAGCAATATTGTTTTCTGTACAAGTTAATGAAATTCTCCAAGATTCCTTCTTACCCCCAAAAGGCAAGCTTAACCAAGATATTAGCATTTTGGCTTCTAATAATGAGATTGTGCGTTTGGCATCTCGTGTTTTGTGACAAATGCTTTGAATCTGACACTCTTCTGCAAGATAATTTGCTGATAAAGAAAGCAAACTCTTTTTCTTTTTCTGTTTTGTTTGACATTGCCTGCAATAACCAGTATAATTACTAGTGCGAACATATGTACTGATTTTTAATAAACGAGGGCTCTTCTGTGAATCAAATTGCACGAGAAGTAATACCAATAAACATCGAAGACGAAATGAAGCGCTCATATTTGGGCTATGCTGTCAGCATGATCATAGCCCGTGCGCTTCCTGATGTTCGGGATGGTTTGAAGCCGGTCCAGCGTCGAATCCTTATGGCGATGCACGACCTCAACCTGACCCCGAACTCCCACTATAGAAAATCTGCAAAGATTGCAGGCGACACATCTGGAAATTACCACCCCCATGGCGAGCAGATAATCTACCCAACCATGGTTCGAATGGCCCAAGATTTCAACGCTCGCTATCCTCTCATTGACGGCCAAGGGAACATGGGCAGCATTGATGGCGATCCTCCAGCGGCAATGCGTTATACCGAGATGCGCATGTCGCCGTTTGCCGTCGAGATGTTGGAGGACCTCGATAAAGATACAGTTGATTGGCAGCCAAACTATGACCAAACGCGCGAGGAGCCGATGGTTCTGCCGGGCAAATTCCCAAATCTCCTTTGCAACGGGTCGGCAGGAATCGCGGTTGGCATGGCGACGAACATACCGCCGCATAATCTGCGTGAAGTCGTAGATGCGACAATTTGGTTGATAGATCATCCCGAATGTACGGTTGGGGACTTGATGCAGCATATAAAGGGCCCAGACTTCCCGACGGCAGGGCTAATACTTGGGACTCGAGGTATCCGTGCGGCGTACGAGACTGGCAGGGGCCAAGTCACAATGCAGGCGGAGGTAACCATCGAACAGCACGAGAGCGGGAAGAGCCAAATTGTCATCACAGAGCTCCCATACCAGGTCAACAAGAAAAAGCTTATTGAGGACATTGCCGAATTAGTGAAGGCGAAAAAGGTGGATGGCATTACCGCTCTTGACGATTTCAGCGACCGAACCGGCATGCGGGTAGTCATCGAACTCCGCCGAGACACTCATCCCAAAAAGGTGCTCAATTATCTACTCAAACATACCCAGCTTAGAACCAATTTTGGCGTGATAATGCTCGCGCTTGTTGACGGGACGCCGCGGGTGCTCAACCTCAAGCAAATTATCCAGCTTTATGTAGACCACCGCAGAGAGATTGTTGTTCGCCGGACACGCTATGAGCTCGAGAAAGCGAAGTCGAGGGCACATATCCTAGAAGGCCTGCGAATTGCACTTCAGTTCCTTGATGAGATTATCAAGATAATTCGTGAGTCGAGGACAACTGAAATTGCTCGGACGACTATGATGTCTCGATTTGGCTTAAGCCAGGTCCAAGCCGAGGCGATTCTAAATATGCTTCTTCGCCAGCTCACTGGTTTGGAGCGTGAGAAGATTGAGAACGAGTACCGCGAAGTACTAAAGCAAATAGCTTACCTCGAGGATATTCTCGCAAATCCGCAAAGAGTTTTTGAAATCATCAAGCAGGAGCTGAGAGTTCTCAAAGAAAAATATGGCGATGACCGGCGCACTCGCATTATCCCAGTGGAGGCTGAAGAAATTGGCGAAGAAGATACAATCCCCGAGGAAGAGACAATTGTCACCATAACAAGAGGCGGATATATAAAGCGCGTGCCGGCAGATACATACCGCAGCCAGCGAAGACCTGGCAAGGGCGTTATTGCGGCGAATACTAAAGAAAAAGATATTCTGGAGCATGTTTTTGTTGCTACAACCCACCACTATATCCTATTCTTCACGGATAAGGGTAGGGTTTATCGTTTAAAAGCCTATGAAGTACCGCAGGGCTCCCGCCAGGCGATGGGGACGGCTATAATCAACCTAATTCAAATTGAACCAGGCGAAGCAATTACAGCTACTGTGCCCGTGAGAGAACTTGAGGGCGAGGGCTATTTGGTAATGGCCACTAAAAATGGCGAAGTAAAGCGGACGGCAATAAGCGAATTCCATTATCTCCGAGCAAACGGCCTTCGAGCATTCGACCTCGAAGAAGGCGATGAGCTCCGATGGGTCAAGCTGACTACAGGCAAGGACCACATAATTATGGTCACCAGAAAAGGGATGGCAATACGATTTCCCGAAACGCAGCTTAGAGTAGCAAGCCGAGCGTCGGGCGGTGTAAGAGGAATTTCGCTTCAAGAAGGTGATTATGTCGTCGGCATGGATGTAGTCAAGGATGACGGCGAGCTCCTAGTCGTAAGTGAGAAGGGTCTTGGGAAGCGGACACCTCTTAAGTTGTATAAGCACCAAACCCGTGGTGGCAAGGGCCTTATAACTATGGCAATCACCCCAAAGGGCGGGGAGGTAGTAAGTGCGCATGTCGTCACCGGCGATGATAACGTCTTCATCCTGACTGCAAAAGGTATTGGAATTCATATCAGACTAAGCGAAGTTCGATGCTGTGGCCGCAGCACTCAAGGCGTCAAGTTGATTAACCTTGAGGAAGGTGACTGGGTATCTTCGGTCGCTGTAATAGCAAGAAAAGACGAGGACGAAGAGGATAACGGAAAAGGCTAGTGGCGTGCAAACGTTTTGAAGCACTCGAGCATACGGCAGACAAAGGTATAAAGGCATATGGCTCTACTTTTGAAGAGCTGTGTGAGAATGCTGCCTATGGCATGTTTTCCTTGATGGCCGACCTTGAAAGATACAAGCCGGTATTCTCTAGAACAATTGAAGTGTCGGCGGATGAACCTGAAGAGCTTTTGCGAGCTTGGCTGGGCGAATTACTCTATCAGTTTGAGGTTGATGAAGTTCTCTTTGTTGAGTTTAAGGTAACTAAGGTCGAGGATGGACGACTGATTGGTATTGCCTGGGGTCTGCCGTTCGACCATCAAATTGAGTGGCTTGGTGCTACCATTAAAGCTGTTACTCACCACGGCCTTTATGTTCGTCAAACAGACAGTTGCTGGGAAGCTCAAGTTATATTTGATGTGTAATCTTTCAGAGAAATTTTAAAAATTAAGTATGCAGCATTCAGCTTAATAAATGGCAGTTTGATTCCAAATCAGCTCTTCAACTTCCGGATATTGAACTTCCCCGGAGGGATTTATATGCCAAAAGAATTGACGGCAAGACAAAGGCAAATTTTGCAATATATCCTGCAGCACATCGAGATGAGAGGATATCCGCCGACTGTGCGGGAGATAGGTGAGGCGGTTAATCTCAGCTCGAGCTCGACGGTTCATGCGCACCTCCGAAGTCTCGAAGATGCTGGCCTAATCAAAAGGGATGCAGCTTTGACCCGGGCAATCAAACTGCTCCCAGGCCCGGTTGCGAAGACAAAGACACGCAGAGTGGTTAACGTGCCAATAGTTGGACAGGTTGCCGCCGGAAAGCCGACTCTAGCTATCGAGGATATCCAAGATTACTACCCGCTTCCATACGATTTCCTTGCTGGTGCCGATGGTTTCATACTCGAAGTTCACGGCGACAGCATGATTGAAGATGGCATCCTAGATGGCGATTTGGTAATAGTACGTCGGCAGCCTGTTGCAGAGAATGGCGATACCATCGTTGCGCTGATTGATAACGAAGCAACTGTTAAGCGATTCTACCAAGAAAATGGGAAAATTCGCCTCCAGCCTGCGAACTCCTCAATGCGTCCGATAATTGTCGACGAAGCTACAATAATTGGCAAGGTAGTTGGTCTAATACGTAAGATGTAGTCGAAGATTTGCAATTTCTCGTTGCAAGCCACTTATCATAAGGGAGGTTTCTATTGCCAAGAGTTGAAAGTTCGGTAGTTATTAAAAGCGATGTTGACAAGGTATTTGCCCTGGCAAGGGATATCGAATCGTTCCCAAATTTTATGCCAGACCTAAAGAAAGTCACCATCCTTGATAAAAGCCCCGACGGAAGCCATGTAATCTCGGAGTTCGTCGGCGATATAAAGCAGTTTAAGATCACCGTCAAATGGGTTGAAGAAGATGAATGGGACGAGCAGGCAAAAACCTGCCGATTTAAGCTAGTAAAAGGCGATTTCAAGAACTATTCCGGCTTATGGACGTTTGAACCAGTCGAAGATGGTACAAAATTCACTTCCGTAATTGACTTTGAATATGATATTCCGTTAATTGGTCCGATGATTAAGGCACTGGTTGCTAAATTGATGAAGCAAAACGTGGAGAATATGCTCCAAGCAATCAAAAAGAAGGCTGAAGAGGGCTAGACTAAATGTTTTTTCATTCCCAGTTTTCAATCGCTTATAATGGTGAAAAATGAAGCGATATGATGTCATAATCGTTGGCGCTGGACCAGCAGGAATATTTGCTGCGCTTGAGCTTTCAAAAGTTAAGGGAATTAAAATCCTAATCCTCGACAAAGGGAGCGATATCGAAAAACGCATTAAGGAAGTCCCTAGGTCGCTACTGTGCGGTTGGGGTGGCGCAGGTGCATTCTCTGATGGGAAGCTCACGCTTTCTACTGAAGTTGGCGGCCAACTTACGACGTATATCCCCGAGGAAGAAGTCCAGCGTCTTATTAACTATGTTGATCGAATTTACGTTGAATTTGGCGCTCCTGAAAAACTTTTTGGCACTAATGAGGACGAGGTAAGCCGCATTGCCCATAAAGCGACCTTAGCCGACCTAAAACTAATCCCGTCAGCTGTCCGCCACGTTGGCACCGACCAGTGGCCTGCAATGCTTCGGAAGTTTCGCGAGGTCATTGAGAAAAAAGCTGACATACGGATGGAAACCGCTGTCAGCCGAATTCTTACTCGCGAAGGAAAAGCTGTTGGCGTTGAGACTTCCACCGGAGAAGTTATTGAGGGAGATTTCGTGATAGTCGCGCCCGGTCGCGAAGGAGCAGACTGGCTAGTGGAGGAGAGCCGCCGCCTCGATTTGGAATTGACTATAAATCCTGTTGACATTGGTGTTCGAGTAGAGCTTCCAGCGCCTGTTCTGGAGCCAATCACGGACGTAGTATATGAGCCCAAGCTGATATTCTACTCGCCGACTTTTGATGACAAGGTGCGCTCGTTCTGCGTTTGTCCCTATGGCGAGGTCGTAATGGAATACAATGATAGCGTTACGACAGTTAATGGGCACAGCTATGCGACGAAAAAGACAAAAAACACGAATTTCGCCCTCTTAGTTTCCACGATGTTTACCGAGCCGTTTCGCGAACCGATTACCTATGGTCGGTATATAGCTTCACTTTCGAACTTACTGAGCGGCAGCGTTATAGTCCAGCGGTTGGGAGATTTGAAAGCAGGACGGAGGTCAACATTGTCGCGGATAGAGCGTGGCTTAGTCGAGCCGACGCTCAAGACAGCGACCCCAGGCGATCTAAGCTTTGTGCTCCCCTATCGGTATCTTACGAGTATAATGGAAATGCTCGACGCGATGGATAAGCTTGCGCCTGGCGTGGCTTCTAGGCATACCCTCCTCTATGGAGTTGAGGTTAAGTTCTACTCTTCGCGTCTTAGATTGACACCTTCGCTTGAAACGGATATCCAAAACCTCTTCACCATTGGTGATGGAGCGGGCGTCACTCGCGGTTTGGTGCAAGCATCGGCATCAGGGGTGGTAGCGGCGCGCGAAATAATCAGGCGTCGGATGTAAAACCTACATTTCGCATGGGAAGCTAATTCTCGGCAGGTTTATCATCTTTTATAATTAGGCTCGGCAGTTCCTCAAGCCAAGCTTTGCATTCCCATATTGGTTTAATCTCAACGCCTGTATAATAGTGCTTGAGGATTTCCTCTGCTGTTTTGCCCAGGCGGCCAAGTTGGTCTGCACCATACATACAAGCACCGAGTCCATGTCCGTAGCCACTGCCAGTGATGATGTACTTTCCTTCCGGTGAAATAGTCAAAGTTGACCTAGTGCTCTTTAATTTATCATGCCCAAGTGCGTTTCTTAGTTCTTTGCCGTGAATTACACACTCACTTTTATCACCTTTGAGTAGAACAGCTTTCACATGCCCTGATAAATCGAACTCGGCGAACTCGATGCTTTTAAGTTTGCCAATCTTACCTTCCCAAGCCGAAAGTTTGTTTGCTAGCTCATCAATGGTATAGGTAATCGTCCAAAGATGATGGGGACTTTTTGAACAGTAGTCCTTTGGAGTGATATTCTCAGTTGGAGGTTCCGCTTCGCTGACGTTATTCACGCCATTGTTTTCATCAGCAGAAGGAGGTTTAATGGGCGTCGGTATGCCTGAGGGATTATCAACAACCGAGCGCAAATATGGGAAAGAAACCACTCCATCACCAGAGTCCTCACTATTCATCGTTGCCCCACCGCAGTCGGCCATGTAGGTGGCAAAAATCGGCTTGTCGTCGAAAGAAATGACAAGGCCTTTTGTTTCGTCCACTGCTTGCCGTACCCATTCCGCCTCCCTGCTAGCACCACAATAAGTCTGGCAGTGGGTTGAGTCACATAGGTTGAAACCGGCGTCGAAGTGGCGTTTCATACATCGAAGCGCATATGTTCTTGCCGCAATTGCAAACGCTTTCTGAGATTCCGGGCTGAAACCTCGGGGAACCTCGCTAGGCAATACTCCGTAGACATAGTGTTCAAGGTCTATTTCATTTATGACCGAAAGCTCGCTACCGCCATATATGATTAGTGTCCCGCGAAAATACTTATTACGAACTTTTGCGGGCTGGATGATCTCAAAAATTTGGTCCGAATCTTCAGGCTTGAACCGAATCGGTCCTTTAAAGGTACCAATTTGATTGCTATCTATAGCAAGTGTGATTAGGCCGTCTTTGAGGGAGGTTTCAACCTTGCTTAGGGCTTTCACTGGGGAAGCTGGGCATTCCCCTGACGAATCTACTATTCGGAACTCCTTGGCGGATGTCAGCGTCAGACAGTTGACGCCGGCGAAATTCCTGGTAAGCCCAACTCGAATGATGATATCCTTTGGAATTTCATTAGCACTCAGTGAGTGTAAGGGGATTTTGGAAACGCAGAAAAGAAAAACAAAAGCAAAACAAGATGCGAAAGAAAACCTTTGGCGGTTTTTGTATCCGTGTTCGATTGGCGGACCTTTTCTCAACGGATCTTCTCTTGCATATGCAAATAAAATGGTCGGGGTGGCGAGACTTGAACTCGCGGACCTCTCGCACCCGAAACGAGCGCTCTACCAAACTGAGCTACACCCCGACAAAACAAATTATATCATTACTTGCTAAACAATGCAAGTGAATCGAATCGCAGAATTCTGTTCTCAGATGCGTTTGGAGGTATTATATACGTAAGTGTTTAAAATAAGCTTATCACTTGAAAGCCGGGGATCCCCAAACTTGAGAAGTCTTTGGAACTTATCATTTATTATAGTTTTCCTTTTTCTACTTGCCAATATCGCTCAATCAGACTCAACCGATACGTTAGTAGCTAAGCTGCCAAGCGGCTTGACTGTCATCATCCGCGAGGAGCACACAATCAACCTAGCGGCGGTTGATATTTGGATTAAAGCTGGCAGTATTAATGAGACAGAGGAAAATCGTGGTGGTTCTCATTTCGTTGAACATATGATCTTTAAAGGTACGCGAAAGTACGGTCCTGGCGAGATTGACCGCACTATCGAAGGAATTGGCGCCGAGCTGAATGGTGGTACATCAAAGGATTATGTACATTTCTACACAACGGTTGCCAGCGAGTACCTGCCGGTAGCATTGGACGTTTTAGCAGATGCAATTATTAATACACGTTTTGCCCCAGAAGATTTTGAAAAGGAGCGTGGTATCATACTCGATGAGATTGCACGTTCAGAGAGCGACCCTTCCCAAAGAGCACTCAGCTTGTTCATGGAAACAGCCTACTCGGTTCATCCTTACCGGTTTCCTAGCACCGGAACGCGAGAATCTGTCCAAAAGCTTACCTTAAAGGATTTAGAAGAATACTATTTAGCCCACTACACGCCGGAAAACACCTGCGTAGTAATAGTAGGGGATGTAAACTCTGAAGCGGCGCTCGATCTTGTTAAGACAAAGTTTGCAGATTTTCGCATGAAATCATCTGAGGCTGTGCAGGTGCCACAAGAGCCCCTGCAGACAAAGCCAATTGTTCGAAGGGTTCATATGGACATCGATCAGGCTTACATTGTCCTGGGTGTGCGGGCACCCTCAGCGTCCGAGTTCAAAGATATATGCGCACTTGACATACTTCTTGGTGTGCTGGGGGATAGCTACCGTGGAAGGTTGTCCTCGATATTTACCGAAAAGGGGATACGGTTCACGAAAATTGATCCTGATTTCACGACTCGACGAGACCCAACTGTTTTCTTAGTGCTCGTAGCTGTTGACCCTGAGGATGCAGAAAAGGCAGAAGAGGCTCTTCTGGGCGAATTTGATAGGCTTGCGCAGGAAGGATTGTCGGAATCGGAGATAGGCCAAGGTAAGCGTCTTGTCGTGGGAAGCGACCTTTTCGAGCGGGAAACCTTCTCTGGCGAAGCACGGACGCTCGGTCTCGGCTATGTGCTTGGATTACCTGAACTGGCATCGCATTATGTGGAGATCGTTCAGAACCTCGGCCGTGCCGAAGTTAACGCTGCCATTCGGAAATACCTTGGCGGGAACAAATATACTCTTGTGGTAATAGGACCACAGGTTTCAGCTGAAGGAAGTTAGATGTATATTCGCCTTATCATAATCGCAATTATCGTAACATTTGTTTTTAATTTTCAAGTATCAGCTGCCAATCAGCCTGCTGTAAAAACAATTTTCAGCAACGGCTTGGTGCTAATAGTCAAACCTGAGCCAAAAGCCTCGACCGTGGCGATTGAAATCTTTATAAGAATGAATGTCAGCGGCGAAGACAAAGCCACCCAGGGGTTGGGGCACCTGTTTGCAGGGTCAATCCTGGGCGGCACGAAAAGCCGCTCGCCTGGGAAAGTAGCACGCCTATTCTCCGAGGTCGGAGGAAGCTTCCATGCAGTGTGGCAATGGGACTATTTGGAAATCTATGGTGTGACTGTTCCCGAGATGTGCAACGAGGCGCTGGCTCTGCTAGCTGATTCAGTTCGAAAGCCTGCATTTTATCCGGAAATAGTGGAATACTCTCGCTCGGTCGTACTCAAACAGGCAAAGGCGTTCGAGAGCGAACCCTTCAACGCTACATATGCCGAACTCAGAAAGTCTCTTTATCCAGCAGGTCCTTACAGGCACGCATTTATTGGAGACCCTCAAGCCATTGGCAGAGTATCACGAGAACAGCTTGAAGCTTTCCATAGGCTTTGTGTAGCGCCAAATGACATAGTAATCTCTATTGCTGGAAAGGTCTCCTTTGAGAAAGTTTCTGAACAGGTGCATAAACTTTTTAGCAATATGCCCTTTGTTCAAAGGAGCGAAGGCGCCCAAAAGTGGGACTCACCGGTTGAAGGCAAATTCGTCGTCAAAACTGTTGGGCCTGCAACATACTTGATGCTTGGTTTCCCTACAGCAGGCATGGCATCGCCTGATTATCCAGCATTGGCAGTGGCGAACGTTATGCTTGGCGGCAATAAAAGTTCTATGCTATTTCGCAGGCTCCGAGAAGAACTAGGAATAGGCTACCAAGTGGGAAGCTTCTATCCGAGCCTGCGAGGGCCAAGCCACATAGTAGCTTTTGTGGGGATGGATTCAGGTCGGGCGACTCAGCAGGTTATAGATACTGCAAAGGATGCCATCCTCCAGCAAGTGGCAAGACTTAAAGAGGGATTATTCACCGATGATGACCTTGAAAGGGCAAAGCGATATTTGATAGGGACGTACGCCGTTAAGCACGAAAGAGTACGAGACCGAGCGTTCTACCTTGGCTGGTACGAGATAATGGGCCTTGGTTATCAGTACGACACAGAGTACGCCAGCAAAATTAGAGCCGTTACGAGGGACGATATTTGTCGAGTAAGTGAGCGATATTTAGGCGTTCCGATAGCTTTTTCTAGTGGCAGTGCTAGCAGTTAACGAAACCCTTGGCTATCTGTTGATTTTGCCTATATTGGTGTGCTATAATTCTGGCGCTTCAGATGCACTGAAGCTTAGTTGTAGAAAGGAAAGCGGAATGTCTGTGCGAAGGACTGTCTCCTTAGTTTTCCTGTTTTGCTTTCTAATCTTATCCGTATCCTACGCTGCCGAGCAGACCAAAGTAGATCCGGTTCTAGCTGCAAACTATCAAAAGCTTGCAGGCGAAGTAAGCGCTGCTAATATTGCCCGGACGATCAATACTCTATCGGCACAAGAGTCCCGTGTTGCCGGTTATCCAGGCTGTGATGCGGCAACGCAATATGTGTTAAACGAATTCAAAAAATTGGGGCTTGAGGATATCAAGGTTGAGCCCTTTAAGGTTGCCGTCCCCGTTGATAAAGGTGCATCCCTTGAATTCAATGGAAAGTCCTACCGTCTTTATCCAATATGGCCCAATCTTGTACGGACATCACAACTTCCTAAAGAGGGCATAACAGGGCAATTAATTTACGCTGGCTCAGGAAAGCTCGCAGAGTTTGACGGATATGATGTTGACGGAAGCATCGTCATGTTGGACTTTAACTCCGGCTCTGAGTGGCTTAATGCTCCGAGGCTAGGTGCCAAGGCAGTCATTTTCATTGAGCCTGACAGCACGATGCGCGGCGAAGCTGAAGCCAAATTCATCTCCATCCCTGTTTCCATCCCTAGATTCTGGATATCGAAGGCAGATGCAGCATCACTTCAGGCACTTTGTGCGGTGAATCGGCCCCCTGTGGTGCGTGTCAAGTGTCGTATGCCGTGGGAGCGTCGGACGACTTATAATATTTCAGGCGTCATTAAAGGTACCGACCCGAAGCTTAAAAATCAGATTATAATAATCGAATCCTATTATGACTCGACCTCGGTAGTTCCTTCTTTATCGCCGGGTGCGGAGAATGCCTGTGGCATTGCCTCGATGCTCGAGCTGGCGCGAATATTTAAAAAGCATCCGCCTGGTAGAACTGTTTGGTTCATAGCGACCAGTGCTCACTTCCAAAGTCTGCAGGGTATCCGTGAATATGTTGACCGCCACCTTCATGAGTTCCAGCGGCCGGGCACCCGCGAGAAAATGGCCGCATGGTTCTCTCGAATCATCCCCGGAATGGCCCATCGGACTGTCCGAAAGCCGCCCCAAATTTATCTATTTGTTGGGCTGGACCTATCGAGCCAGACAAAGGGAGTTGGCGTTTTCTACAAGGGCTATTTCTATGATTGCAGGGAAGATATTCAGAATAAGTTTTCCGATATTGCCAGAGTCTGCCGCGAGAACACAGAAAAAATAGGAGCTGTACTTGGCTTTGACCCTGCAAAAGCCTTTGCAGACGGCGTGAACCCAATTGCAGGAAAGAACTGGCGAAACTTCATTCCAGGCAAAATCGCCCTTGATGCGGAGGCAGTCACGCTTGCAGGAGCTAGAGGGATATCATTTGTAAGCACAGATGATGGCCGCGCACTTGTAGATACGCCGTTTGATGTTGCCGAGAAAGTAAACGTAGCAAATCTTGTCCAGCAAACTAGACTGCTTGCCTGTCTTTTTTATCATATACTGCATGACACTAATAGCCCTGAGGCTGTGGATGTGCCTAAGTTTCCAATCACCGAGCCGTCAAACTTCGCTCGAATGACGCTTCAGGGCGGCTTCGCCAGGCTGCAGGGCCAAGTTCTAATCTTGAACCTGAAGAAAAGCTTCATCCCAAACACACCCGTGCCAAACACATTAGTAATAGTTAGACATGTTCATTTAAACAAGACCCTTATGGGTGTTCGCGGGAACATGATCGGAACTGTGGATAAGGAGGCAAGGTTTAGCTTCCCAGGAGTTGCGCCGCTGACCACATATCCTGGCCCACCCAGAAAGATGTCCGTGGCGGCTTATCGTCTTGATCCTGACAGCGGCGAAATCATATATTCACCTGACCAAGGCATATGGGGTGCGGATTTCTACCCCACGGAAATTCCGATAAATACTGGAATTAAGGACATACCTATTGTTGTATTCAAGTGCCGCTCGACTGCAATTTTCGACCTAATAGACCCCCAGTCCCTGCGCACCCTGCCGCAAATAGACATCTTTGAAGGCGAATCAAATGCAAGGCCTAGGATGTATGGCGTCTCCCTCGCAGTGCCGGAGTGGCAGGTCTCGCATGTTGAAGATGTTGCCGTCATCTTTACAATGCCGAACACCCTTTTGAAGATAACAATGTCTGCTGGCCCGGCGGCGACTCGCCTAGTATTAATAAATGCCACAAAAGAGAAGCCTGAAGGCATAGGATATGTGGTTGGCAATGGCGTGCCGATAAAGAATACCTCCCTCAGGGTTGCAAAAGATATGTGGATTCTCGACGATTTCCGCATCAATCGCTTGAGAAAATACCGCATCATAAACGAGGGCATAGACAAACTTCATAAGCTAGCGGCAGACGAAATCAAACTTGCAGAAAAAGCATTGGCTGAGAAGAAATACTCCGTCTTTGATGCACACGCCCGTGCAGCTTGGGGTTATGAGTCGCGGGCCTACCCCGATGTCCAAAAGACGGCTAAGGATGTAGTAAACGGCGTCATTTTCTATCTAGCCTTGCTTTTACCCTTCGCATACTTTGCAGAGCGGCTACTCTTTGGGTTCTCGGACCTAAAGCGCCAATTAGCAACAGCGTTTGCCATTTTCTTGGGAATATTCGCGGCTTTCCGATACTTCCATCCTGCGTTCGATATTACAATGAATCCGGTGATCGTGTTTATAGCGTTCACCATGCTAGCGTTAAGCTTCCTTGTCACGGTGCTTGTAACCAACAGGTTTGAGGAACAGTTGAAAGCTCTCAACCGAAGCATGAGCGGTGTTCACAAAGTTGACATCGGTCGGATGAGTATAGCGGCGGCGGCATTCTCGTTGGGCATCTCGAACATGAGAAGGCGGCGGGCTAGAACATTCTTAACATGTATAACGCTTATTCTTCTAACGTTCACAGTGCTTTCATTTACATCCATTGTTCAGACGATGCGATTTAACAAGGTCCCAGCGCCAGGAAAGCCTAGGTACAACGGCTTGATGCTCAGAACCGCAATGTGGGAGCAGTTGCAAGAGCCAGCTTATCGGCTCCTTAAGGACGAATTCGGTGCTACTAGGGCAGTCGCTCCACGAGCTTGGTACTACGGCGCCGCTCCTGGGGAGCAGACGTTCATGACCCTAAAGCGCAACGATAAGACCTTCGACGCCAGGGGGATTGTCGGATTCACTCCTGAAGAGAAGCGAGTAACTCATCCTGAAAAGGCATTGATCAAGGGTCGGTGGTTCAGACCTAGCGATCGTTATGCAATGATTATACCAGGGGCGATTGCAAAGGCACTCGAAATTACCGAGGAGGATGTTGGGAAGGCAAAGGTCACATTTAGCGGCGTAGAGTACACGATTATCGGCATAATAGACAATGATAAATTTAAAAAGATAACCGACCTTGACCGCGAGCCTTTGACACCAGTTGACTTTATCATGATGCAGAAACTTACCCAACAGGGCAAGACAATGGGTGAAGCTGGATTCCGAGAATACACCCACCTTGAGCCTGATACCGTCTTCTTTGTACCTTATCAGACTTTAATTAATTTAGGCGGAGAAATTCGCTCAATAGCCATCAACTTCGTAACTCCCGAGGAAGTCAAAGAAGTTTTGGACAAATTAATGCCAAGGCTTGGATTGAACCTCTATGCTGGGCTTGGCAACCGAACTTTCCGATACAGCTCCATTGCAACTAAATCCGGCAAGGGGTTCAGCGCAGTATTTATTCCCGTGCTTATTGCAGCCTTAATTGTTCTCAATACAATGTTAGGCTCTGTATACGAGCGCGTTCGCGAAATTGGCATATTTAGCTCACTAGGCCTGGCGCCGAACCATATTGCTATGCTTTTCATCGCTGAGGCGATGGTCTATGCCGTACTTGGTGCGGTTGCTGGCTATCTAATCGGACAAGGTGCCTCGAAGTTGATTTATACATTCCATCTCTTGCCAGGGCTTTATCTAAACTTCAGCTCGCTGTCGGCGGTGCTCTCGACGCTTATAGTAGTAGGCGTTGTCTTGCTCTCAACAATCTACCCCGCGAGAAAGGCATCTGAGGTGGCAACGCCTGCTATTGAGCGAAGTTGGAAGGTCCCAGACCCAGTGGGCGATGTTTGGAATATTTCACTTCCATTTGCAGTAACCGGTGCGCAGGCGACAGGCGTCAACAAATTCATCGCTGAATGGTTCGAGGCTTATGAAGAATACTCAGTTGGCGATTTCGTTACACAAAACGTCGAGACATCAGCATATGACTCTGAGTTTGGGAAAGCTTACCGAGTGCAATGTAGGGCGTGGCTTGCACCGTTTGACCTGGGCGTTAGCCAGGAGGTAATTCTCGATACAATTCCAACCTCGATGGAGGATGTATACGAGGTTCGCTTGACCATCAACCGCGAAAGTGGGGACATATCAAACTGGAAACGCGTTAACCGCAGATTCCTAAACACACTAAGAAAGCAGTTCTTGATTTGGCGAACGTTGAGGGCAGAGGAGCGGGAGCGCTACCTCTCGACAAAGCCCCAGGCTGAGTCGGCATCTGCTCCTCAAGCCTAACCAGGGCTGCGTAATAGAAAGGAAGAGTTTAGGTTGCCGGTCGAAGAAAGTTCCATAGAAGCGGCTCGAGAAAGGGCCGAAGAAGCATCATCCGAGGAAGGGCAGACTGAGAAATTTGAGGAAGGTTTTACTGGGAAGGCGATTGTTGGCGCGTTATTTATTGCCTTTATAATGCTTCCCGGTGCGTTGTATCTGGGATTGGTTGCAGGCCAAGGGCTTGGCCCAGCTGCGCAGTGGGTAACTATTGTTCTTTTCGCAGAAGTAGCCCGCCGGTCATTCATGCCTTTGAAGCGCCAGGAAATTTACATTCTGTTCTACATCGCAGGCGGCCTTGCGCACATGACGATGGGCGACCGCGGTATCTCCGGCGGACCGTTTGGTACGCTGATATGGAACCAATACTTTGTGCAGAGCCCTCAAGCAGCAGCAATAGCCCATGAAATTCCCAGATGGGTTGTGCCCCAGCCTGGTTCTAAGGCATTAATCGAGCGGACTTTCTTCCACGCGGACTGGCTTGCCCCTATTCTTCTTTTAATAGTTGGCGAAATCCTCGGAAGGATGAATTGGATAGGCTTAGGTTACGCGCTTTTTAGGATTACCTCCGATGTTGAAAGGCTTCCATTCCCAATGGCTCCTGTTGCGGCATCGGGAGCAACCGCATTAGCGGAAGCATCCACTAAAGAGGAGTCTTGGCGGTGGCAGGTATTCTCGATTGGAACGATGGTTGGGCTAGTATTCGGCTTCTTCTACCTAGCGGTGCCGATTTTTACAGGTGTTGTGTTGAGCAAACCACTCATGTTGATACCAATTCCGTTTATCGATTTCGCGCGTAATACAGAGCGCGTGCTGCCCGCTGCGTTGACCGGGATATCAGGCGACCTAGGAGGCGTTTTGACGGGCTTCGTGCTTCCATTCCAGATAGTCGTTGGGATGTTTATAAGCTCCATTGCATGTCAGGTAATCACAAATCCAATATTGCAAAGGCATGGTTTACTTCCAACTTGGCGATATGGAATGGATTCAATCAACACCCACCTATCGGTAAGTATTGACTTCTGGATGAGCATTAGCGTGGGAATTAGTGTTGCCGTGGCTGTGATTGGCATATATGCAGTCATATCCTCGGCGGTTAAAGCTCGCGCCACCGCTCGCGAAAGCAGATTGGCACCGTACAAAATACCAGCTGGGCGCGGAGATTTCCCAATCGTAGTTGCAATTGCAGCATGGTTCTTTGCCACACTAGGTTATATAATCATCGCGCATCGGTTGGTGCCGTTGTTCCCACTTTGGATTCTGATTGGCTTTGGTTTCTTCTATTCGCCGATTATGTCATACGTTTCCGCTCGAATGTTCGGCTTGACTGGGCATGGCGTTGGCTTCCCATACGTAAGAGAAGCAACGGTCATCAAAAGTGGTTACCGTAATGCAGACATCTGGTTTGCGCCAATTCCCATTTATGACATGGGCTGGGCTGCGGCAAGATTTCGTGAAGTCGAACTCACGCGAACGAAATTTACAAGTGTTCTAAAGGCAGAGGCGCTGATGCTGCCTGTTATGTTAATAGCAAGCTTCTTGTTCTGGGCTTTCTTTTGGCACACAAATCCAATCCCGTCGCCGCAATTCCCCTATGCACAGAAATTCTGGCCGCTTTCGGCCACATTCCAATCCATATGGCTGACGGCAAACAAAGCTGGGGAAAGCAATTTCTTGCTTCAGGCGTTAAAGCCGAAGCTCATGGTCTATGGCGGCGTTGGAGCGTTTATGGTATTTACAATTTTGGCAATGGCAAGGGTGCCACAGCTTTACTTCTATGGACTAGCAGGAGGAGTGGGCGCATATCCCCACAATACTATACCGCTTTTCATTGGGGCGCTGCTAGGGCGGTACTATTTCGGAAGGCGGTTTGGTACGGATAAATGGAGGATGTACACTCCCGTGTTATTGGCGGGATACTCCTGCGGTATGGGACTAATGGGTATGAGTGCAATTGCGCTTGCTTTGATTTCAAAGTCCGTCCAAGCGTTGCCATATTAGGGTTTCAATTTACACGATGCCAAAACTTGCAAAAGTTTGACCACCTGCGATCAACAGTTATAAAATGGAGGTATGAAAAAAGAGAAAATTAGACGCACACTCGTCGGCTGGCAGGGAATTGTAGCAGAAGTTCCCTGTGATTGGAGCCTTGCCTCAATTGGAGGTGACGGGAAAAGCGGATACTTTCGCGTTGACAGCCCGCATAGTTTATCGCTTGAAGTTAAATGGTTCACTGGTTCTTCTGAACGGATTGACGTCCGCAGGCGGCTTGAGGAGTTTCTGAAAGATCTCGGAAGGAAAGCTAGAAAGCGCAAGGTTAATTTCGAATACAAAATAAAGTCGAAAGAAGACGGAACCATATCGTTTACATGGCAGGCTGATCGCAAAGCGGTTGGAAAACTCACAAGATGTGATCGTTGCAAGCGTATCCTAATCGCCCAAGTAAGTGGTTTGAGCTCTGACAATGTTTCCGGTGTTGCATCGCAGATCCTGCCGTCGCTCATGGACCATTCCGAGGATGGTTGGCAGACATGGGCGGTTTATGATTTAATTGCGGAGGTGCCGCCTGACTACCGGTTGGAGAAACATCAGCTAATGGCCGGTTATATTAGGCTTAACTTTCGCAAAGGTGTAAACCGTCTAACAATCGAACGATGGGGACTTGCAGATGTAGCTCTGAGGAAGTGCACTTTTACTGAGTGGTATGCGGACAGAGTGCGTTATGATTTCCGCCCATTCCGATATTCTATGCAAGAGGTTGACTTCGATGGCGAGAGTGCTATCGAGGTTACGGGAAGGCGGCACGGGCTGAAAGAAATATTAAGGTCGGCTAGCGAGCTCCTCCGAGGGAAAAGTCCGGCCATATTTCTAGATGCTTGTGCTTGGGTTTGCGAGGAATCGAATAAGATATACTCGGTCCAAGCTATACATTCACGGCAAGAGAAAGTATTTGACGAAGTAGTAGATAGAGTGGAGTGTCATTAGGTGGGTTCGCTTTATACTATCGCGGCTCAATATCTGCCCTTTATTAGAAAGAAACCAGCGCTGAGCCGCCAACAAGCGCTCAAGACTCGGCCTATCAGGAATCCGCTGGTTGAATGGACGAAGGACGAACTGGGTGAAGTAAGCGTATTTATCCCTAGGCGAAAAGACCGCATAGCGCGGATTCTGTGTTGGCTGTTCCGTGCGCCTGAAAAGCGCGAGATTGTGCTTGGCGAAGTCGGCGGTTTTGTTTGGGAGCTTTGCGATGGTGAACACAGCGTTGATTCGATAGTTTCAGCAATCACTAATCGGTATAAGATTACACGACGAGAAGCAGAGGCGTCGGTGGGCGTATACTTGAAGATGCTAGCCGACCGGAAGCTTCTTGGTTTTCGAGTTGGAGGCAGTGGCAAGAAAAATGAACAAACCAGTCGAAAGTAAAGAAATTGGTCGGCAAATTCAGCTTCCATTGAGCAAAGCTTTTAGAATCAGCCTGACGAGTATAAGAATCAGATTTTGGCGCTCTATGATTACGGCTGGCGGCATATTTTTAGGAATCGCATTTCTTGCGTCAGTGCTTACGACTGCGCTAATCCAACAACATCTGCCAGGGCCTTCTGACCCGGCGGCTGCAGCGGAGGCAGCAAATCGGCGAACTTGGTTGGTAATCATGTCGCTTGTGGTTTGCACTGTGGGCATTACGAATTCCATGCTTATGTCTGTTACCGAAAGGTATAAAGAAATTGGCACAATGAAATGTTTGGGAGCGCTTGATATTTTCGTTGTGGAGCTTTTCTTATTGGAGGCGCTAATTCTTGGAATCATAGCGTCGTTCCTTGGTTGGATTGTAGGTTTCGGAAGTATCTCGCTTCTTGCACTGGCTACCCACGGCTGGGCGGTGGTTGGCAAGATTCACTCAATCCAAATATTAGAGCACCTGGGGTTGTCCATGTTGGTTGGAGGGTTGCTGACGGTAATTGCGACAATACCTCCTGCAATAAGAGCGGCAAAAATGCCACCAGCAATTGCCTTAAGGGTGGAAATATAGCTTTAACTTTAGCTTGTCAGTTATAAAAGCTTGGTGGGACGGAGCGAATTCGTTCTGTAATCTTTCTTGCAAAAGCATTATTTGCAGCCAACAGTAATTCAAAAGGGTGATAGACGAATGGCATCAAACGAGTATGTAGTTAGAACAAAGGACCTCTGCAAAGAGTTTGTTATGGGCGACACTGTTTTGCGGGCGCTCGATGGTGTGCAGCTCGATGTGCGCAGGGGTGAGTATATCTCAATAATGGGCCCCTCTGGCTCTGGGAAGTCTACGCTGTTTAACATGATTGGCGGGTTGGACAAGCCAACATCAGGTTCTGTATTTATTAACGACGTAGACATGGCACAGCTTGATGCACATGAGCTTGCTTATCTGAGGTGCAGAACCATCGGCTATATTTTCCAAACTTTCAACTTAATACCAGTAATGACGGCCCTAGAAAACGTCACCTTGCCGACAGTTTTCGCTGGAACACCCACGGACGAAGGTATCGAGAAAGGTATAAAACTTCTGACCCTTGTTGGACTTGGTGATAGATTGCATCATAAGCCCTCTGAGCTTTCGGGTGGTCAGCAGCAGCGCGTTGCAATCGCCCGTGCATTAGCGAATGACCCCGCCATAATTCTTGCCGACGAGCCAACCGGAAACCTTGACCTCAAGACGGGTAAAGAAATAATACTGCTTCTAAAAAGGCTCAATCAGGAACAAGGGGTAACTATTATCTCCGCAACTCATGACCTTAAGATGATTGACGTCTCCGACCGCGTTGTCTGGATACGAGATGGCAAGATAGAGCGCATCGAGGAGAGGTCGGAAATTGAGCTGAAGGTCGGCGAACTTGAGGGCGTCGAGCAGTAAGCAGTATTGCTAAGGGATTGCGTTCATAGGGGACAGGCTGTCAATCACGCGCTGTAAAAGCAAATAGGCGTTTTCTATGTTTTTAGCCGCACCGAAGATCTTGGTCAATTGTGCGTGCTGCGCGCATGCCCTCCGCAATCGCCTGAACGACAGTAGAGCCACCATTAACTACATCTCCGCCGGCATATACTCGGGACCGTGAAGTTCTGCAATGCTCATCAACCTTAATCAGCCGGTCTTGGGTAAGCTCTACACCTGGAATTAGGTCTGCTATATCGGGGGAAAGCTCCTGACCGAGCGCCTCAAGCACCAGGTCGACCTCCAAAAGGGATTCGCTTCCAGGTACAACCTTGGGCTTGCGCCTCCCCGATGCGTCTGGTTCTTGTAATACTGTGCGAGCAATCTTAATCCCAATCAGCTTCCCTTCAGCGTCATACTCATATCCTATCGGTTGCGTAAGAAGCAAAAAGTGGATGCCAAGAGCTAGAGCCTGAGCCCTTTCCGCTGGCCATGCGGGCATCTCAGCGAACGAACGCCTGTAGATGAGGTATACGTCATGCGCACCTAAGAGCTTCGCCTGATTGGCAGCATCCATGGCGGTGTTTCCTCCGCCGATTACAGCAACGCGAGAAGGCATGCTCACTTTTCCCTTTTTGCATAGGCATAAGAATCTGATGGCTTCTTCAACCCCTAATAGCCGGCCAGCCGCGTTAAATTTGCCCTCAGTTATGGGAAGAGGCCAACTTTGCGCTTCCCAGTTAGTTAACTTCCCCGTCAGGCCAATGCCAAGGAAAACAGCGTCATATTCTTTAAGGAATTTGTCAAGCTGTCGTTCTTTGGACAACCCCTCACCTTTGCGGATTTTTATGCGGTCTTTGGGAATGCCTGCTAAAATTGCTTCGAGCTCGGCTTCGAAGTCGCTTTGTTTAATGCGGTTATTAGGAATTGCGGTGGCTGCTATGCCGCCGACGATTTCATCCTTTTCAAATATATCAACAGAGTGTCCTAAGCGGAGAAGTTCGATTGCACATGCAAGTCCTGCAGGACCCCCGCCGATTACTGCAATGCGCTTTCCGGTCTGCTGGGCACTTAGGTGTAGAGCTGCCAACCCTCTTTCCCGTGCAACTCTAGAGACATAGGATTGAAGCTTGCGGATAGGAACTGGATTCTGAGAGAATATGTTTTCGATACAGTGGCCCTCGCATTGCATTTCTGATGGACACGTGCGCCCACATAATTCGGGAAGGACATTCTGTTCCCTGAGGGCCATATACGAGCGCTCAATATCACCATCTGCAAGGGCGCAAACAAATTTCGGAATATCTACTCTGGCCGGACATCCATCTCTACAGCGAGGGTCGAAGCAATTCCAGCAACGTGAGGCTTGGGCACGAATATATTCTAGGTCGTTTTGCCTCCCCTCTCGATAGATTGGAGCATACACCTCGCTGTCGAAAGGCACGCATCCTGTCATGCCGCCGTCACGCATAATCTGCGTGCAGGAGGAGCATGTAATGCAAGTGTGGCGGCGGTCAAGCCGACCGGTCTCTATAATCTCTTTGGCAAAGCCTGGAAATGCAAATGCTTGGCGCCCTAAGCCGACCATTTGAATACTGCCGCGCTTAATTTCGGCAGCTGCCACGTGGGGCCATAGGTGGCGCAGCCATGAATATCCGCTACCGACAACTTTAATATCTGGCAGGCCTTCGCGAACTTGCCGTACAAGTTTAATCAATCTTTCCTCGCCGACAAGTGGGTGTTCCTGTGGAATTGAGCCGCCTGCTATTGGGCGGTCAAATGGGCGGTTGATATGGGGGTTGTAGTAAGGATTGCCCATGGTCATGTTGATTAGTGTTATGCCCATCTCGCTCAGTTCTCTTACTAAGCGTTTGGGCTCATCGAGATTTGGCTTGGTGGGCTCACTTGAATCCATTCCCCAACCGTAGGGATAAGGATGTGCATCATGGATGTTCAAGCGACAAGTGATGACCTTATCCTTTCCAAGGTTGTCTTGTATCTTGAGAATGATATTCTTTAGAAACCGAGTGCGATTCTCATAGCTTCCGCCGTACTTTCCTTTTCGAGTATGCGCCGCGAGGAGCTCGTTCACCAAATATCGGTGGCAGGCTTTTACATCTACTGCGTCAAACCCTGCTAGAAACGCTAGTCGAGCCGCCTCAACATAAGCATCCTCAAGAGCCTCTAGTTCGTCATCGGAAATAATGGGCTGGTCGGGGGATATACCGCGCGTGGGGTCGAGATAGGGATCATGGTAAGCAATAATTGGTGCTGGGTCGCATCCAGGCTTGCTATACCTGCCGGAATGCGTGAGTTGAAGCACGAAGAAGGGACAATGCTTAGTGCCCATTGAGTCGGCTGCTGCCAGGCGAGCCTGCTCAAGCATCATGGCAAATGCGTCGACTGTTCCTTTGTGTATCCATAGTTGGCGAGGATTAGCCCGGCCTTCTGGGACAACAGCGCAAGCTTCAACCCAAAGCAATCCGGCTCCCCCTGCTCCAAACCTTCTATAGCGGCGATTGGTAAGCTCGCCAGGCGCACCCTCAGCGGTTCCGTCGCACCCTTCCATTGGCTGAATTGCCATACGATTTGGTATAAGTCGCCCGGCAATTTCAATCGGCTCAGTTAGGCAAGTGATATCTTCCTCGATTGAAATGTCCAAGGCAAGCTCATGGATTGCAGCGTGGAGATCGTCTAGACTGCTTAGACTAAAAGTTCCGTGGACTGCTCGATCTATCATGTAGTTATCCCCCTAAAGCAAATTTAACATAATCGCCCCCTAAATGTCTTGTGCAGGAGGTAGAAAGGGTGAATAAGAAGAACGATTAGGTTGCGAGAGACTTTTCTTAGAAATGCGAGAAAGGAAGGTTCCACATGGACTTCAGCAAATTTCAGAAACCGGAAAATATACTCCGTCCCGCGCCTTTTTGGGCTATCAATGATCGGATAACTCCTGAAGAAACTGCCCGGCAAATGGAAGATATGATAGATGTTGGCCTTTCGGGTGGCTTCTTTCATTCGCGTGCGGGTCTCATAACTGATTATTTGGGGGAAGACTGGTTCAAGGCAATGAAGGCTGCTCTTGACGTAGCAAGAAAGAAGGATGGATACCTCTGGCTTTATGACGAAGACCTCTGGCCAAGTGGGAACGCTGGCGGCCAAGTAGCAGGAATGAAGGATGAGTACCGCCAAGCTGGTCTCCAAGCAGAGTTCGTTCCCGTTGGCAGAGAAGCACTACCAGATGGCAATGATGAACCCAAGGCGGCGTATGTTCTAATTGGCCGAAAAGATGCGAAAATTGAAAGAGCTGAGCAAATTGACTTTGATAAAGCGAGAACTTATACCGATTACGAACGTCTTCTATTTCGCCGCCACTATGCTGACAAGACTGCGTGGTGGGGAGGAGAGTCATATGCAAATCTTCTCAATCCGGAAGCAATGCAGCAGTTCATACGGCTGACGCATGAGGTCTATAAGTCCCACCTGAGATCGGAGTTTGGCAAGCGTATACCTGGTATATTCACCGATGAGCCACACGTTCGCCAGGGTGGGAACACAATGGCTTGGTGGGAAGGACTGCCAGATGCCTATAAAAAGTGGTATGGACGCGATTTTTGGGCAGACCTACCCTACCTCTATTTCGATGGGCGCGAGTGCCGCAAGATTCGGCTTTTCATCCACCGCACCATACACCGGCAGTTCCAGGAAGCTTTCAGTAAGCCTATTTACGAGTGGTGTGAAAAGAACGGCTTGGAACATACGGGCCATTATCTTATGGAGGACAGTTTTGAGGGCCAAATTTCATGCTGCTATGGCGGCGTAATGCCGTTCTATCGATGGCACCAAGCTCCAGGGATTGACCACCTTTGTCGACAGGTTGATGGCATACTCCTCACGGCAAAACAAGTTGGCTCAGCGGCGAGGCAGCTAGGCAGAAAGCGTGTGCTGGACGAAATATTCGGTGTCACACGCCACACAAATACCTTTGAGGACTTCAAGTGGATTGGTGACTATGATCTTGCGCTCGGCGTGAACTTTTTCTGCCCTCATTTGACATTGTATTCGATTCGCGGACGAAGAAAACGCGATTATCCTCCAAATTGGAACTACCAGCAGACTTACTGGAAGGAACTTAAGCCTCTTAATGATTATTTCACCCGACTGGCGCAGGTCCTGTCGAGTGGGAAGGCGAAGCCTGATGTGCTTATCCTTCACCCAATTGAAAGCGGCACATCAGGCCACAGGTTTGGTATCAATCCGCCGCGGAAATACGGTGTGAAAGATACCAAGGAGCTCCTTATGCCTGTGGACCTCCCAGGCGAGGAGTGGGGTCCTGCACGACATTTCGATGGCTTGCTCAAACGCACACTGGATTCGGTGCTGAACGCAGGTTATGATGCTGACCTTGGTGATGAAAGCTTTCTAGAAGAAATGGGGGCAGTTGAGGGGGATAGATTACGCGTTGGCGAAATGACTTACCCTGTGGTAATACTTCCTCCAGCCCAAACCTGGCGGCCTAAGACATTCGAGATGCTCAAGCAGTTTGCGGCGAATGGCGGGAAGGTGCTTATCCTGGGCAAACTTCCGACCGAGTTGGATTGCGACGATGCGACAAACAAATGGAAGGATTTCGCCTCATCTTTGAATGTATATCCTCTTCCATGTGGAGCAAAGCACATCCAGGAGGCACTCGACAGAATCACGCCGAGGTCGTATTCTCTGCGGGGTGCAGATGGCCACCCCGTGCCGAAGTTGTATCTCCAGCATAGGGTTGACGGTGAGGATGAAATATTCTTTATCGTGAATTCCGACCGAGACAGAGCGCATGATTATGTGCTTACCTTCTTGACTAGCGAGGTCGAGGGAAGGGAAATTGCTGTTTGGAACCCGCTAGATGGAACGCGCAAGAGAATAAAGCCAGAGAAAGTAGGCGACAATCTTCGCTATGCTTTCAGCTTGCCGCCAGCTGGTTCGATTCTTATTGTTGCTGGCCCAAATGCAGCTGGTGATGCACCCGATGCCGACATATCCCCTTGTCTTAGCCATGGAGAAGTTATGCGGCTACCGGACAGCTGGCAATTTGCTCGCTCGGAAAAGAATGTATTGGTTATGGACCGCTTAGCCGTTTCGGTGGATGGAGGCAAGACTTGGTGGGACGAAGATATGGAGTTCCGTATACGCCGCCGCCTAGCGGAGCACTTTGGTACGAGTGATGCCCTCCATTGGCAACCGTGGGTTGCCATTCGGAAGGGTGCCTTTAACGGCAAAGGCGGCCCCGTGATTCTCCGGTACAAATTCAGGAGTGCCATTGCGCACCCGAAGAGCGCATACCTGGTAATGGAGGACATGGATAAAGGCCAGGTATTTGTTAATGGCGTAGCTATTGACCTATCAAATATGGGGTGGTACTGGGATCGAAGCTTCGGAATGGTGGAGATTACTAACCTGGTGCACAAGGGCATTAATTCGGTTGACTTCCACTTTGATTACAACTTCCTAAGCGAAGTGGAGGCAGCATACATAGTAGGCGACTTCGGCGTTAGGCTTGTTAACCCTTATGAAGGTGAAATTATCGAAGAGCCGGCCGAAATTTCAAACGGTTCGTGGATAGTTCAAGGTTATCCATTCTATTCGGGGATTATAACTTATCGAACTCTTGTGCATGTTCCTGCTGATGGCAAGCGCACCTTCCTTCGACTTATTCACCCATCAGGGATAATGTATAAGGTTCGCGTAAATGGGCGTAAGGCAGGAAAGATTCTCTGGCGGCCTTTCGAACTTGAGTTGACCAATTTGCTAAACGGTGGCATGAATGAACTTGAGATCGAGGTAGTGGGAAGCAGGCAAAATACTTTCGGCCCGCTTCACGAACGCGATGGTGAGGATTTCCCATACTGTGGTCCGAATGCCTTCGAGGATGAGAATGCTGTCAAGCCGGAGCTGAGTTTATTCGATTATGGTTTGCTTGGTGGAGCGGAGTTAGTCAGGGTTAAATAGTCTGACGCAAAATTTTCAAGGGGTGAGAAGCAGTGAAATTTGAGCGTAAAGATAAGGAAATTTTGCGCGAGCTTGCAGGCAAAGTTGCAGAGGCTGCCGCCCATCCAAGGCAGGCTAAGCTGCGGGAGATGTGGAAACGACACAACCGATTGGAAAAGGTAAAGCCGATGGTTCTGGTCTATCCCGAATGCTCGTGGATGGAAATACTTCCCGATTCTGTTCTCCAGTGCACTAATGATTTGGCAAGAAGATACGAGAAACAGCTTCGCCAGCGCATTTACTATTGGGAATATCTGCGCGATGACAGCGTACAGGAGCCTTGGGTGAAGGTGGATTTGTGCTGGTGGACTACGGGCTGGGGTATTACTCCCACCACAATTCCAAGTCCGGTGGAGCGTGGTGCTTGGGCTTTCAATCCCCCAATTAAAGAGGAATCGGACATTGAGAAGCTCAAATTCCCAGACCTTGTTATTGATGAGGAAAGAACACAGCAAAACTTCGAGGCGCTTCACGACGCAATTGGTGACATCCTAGAAGTCAAGATTCACCGGAGAATTTTTGCTTGGAACTTTACCGGATTGGCGAACATTTTTATATACCTTCGCGGCCTTGACCAGATGATGTGGGATATGGTTGAGCGTCCGAAATGGTTACATCGTGTCATGTCATTCCTTGCACAAGGGAATATGCGACTTCTTGACCAGGTGGAAGCTTACGACAAACTCGACTTGGTGAACACCGATGATTATGTTGGCTCGGGCGGATTGGCGTATACCGATGAATTGCCAGGGCCGGGGTTCCAAGGGCGAGTGAGACTTCGCGACCTGTGGGGATTTGCCGAGGCACAGGAGCTGGTTGGCGTATCGCCTACAATGCACGAGGAGTTCATATTCCAATATCAGCGGCCATTGCTAGAACGATTTGGCTTGAACTGCTATGGTTGTTGTGAGCCAGTTACTGACCGCTTGGACTATGTATTCAAATTTGCAGGGATGCGCAGAATTTCAATTAGCCCTTGGGCTGATCGCCGCATAGCCGCAGAAAAGCTCCAAGATAAGTACATATACTCATGGAAGCCAAATCCCGCGCATCTTGTGGGTGGTTTTGACGCTGATTTTATTCGCAAGTATATCCGCGAAACGCTCGAGATTGCGAAAGACTGCGTATTGGAGATTATTCTCAAGGACGTTCACACGGTTGAATACCATCCCGAACGCCTTTGGGAGTGGGTGCGGATTGCGCAGGAAGAGACTGGTGGATTCTAGTTTTTTGCCTTTGTGCTTCTATCAACCTTCAATTCCTTTACGACGCATCCCACGTCCCTTGGGCCAATTTCTAACGTAAGGTAGGCAATCTCGCCTACGATGCGGGGCTTGAGCTCACGGCCATTCCATACGTCGTAATACTTTGCACCTGTGGTATGCTCGACGGCTAATAGTTCTCCACGCACTGTTGAATAGTTTGCATTAAAAAGCGTCCAAAGCGTGCGCTCCTTCGCCGGGAATTTGTTTGCAAATACTAACTTCTGCCCCGTCGGAACAAGCGGCACCGGTGATAAAGATGTGAAGCAATCTTCATATTTTCGCATCACTTTATGCATCTTGCGGATGAAAGCTAGTACTTGCGGCGCAAACCATTTGTCTGCTGGTCCTTCCAACCAAATGCCTTCGCCATTGAAGAAGATTTGACGCACAGCAGTCAAACGGTCTCCAAGGGGTTTATCACACACAATGATTTCGAATGTCTTAAAATCTGGTAATGCAAAGCGAGTTAGATTTATATGCGAGGGCGACCAGGCATCTGAAACGCTTGAGATTGCGTAGGTGAAGCTTCCATCTTGATGTTGAGTATTTACATCAGCAGGTGTTTCTTCGGTATAAAGGGCGACGTCTGGACCTAGCGCCTGCCTAATTTTCTTTAGAAGGTCTCGCTGTCCCCTAAGCGGTGGTTCTGGCACGGGATGTCCATGATTTTCGGCATAACAGAAGTGCCCTGGGTCTGCAAAACCCATTTCATCGCAGTAATAGCCTAGTGCGTGGGTTTTTTCTTTTACGGTGCTGTAGACCGAAGCAAGGTAATCCTGCCATTCTTTCACCGCTGAGCACATGTTTAACGCCGGTGCAAAGAATGGAAGGGGCTTGCCATCTTTGCCGATAATTTGCCACTCCTTACCGTGAGCTTGAGCTATGCGCGACTGCGGGTCAACCAAGTAGCCTTCGATATATAGGCCCACAGGAATTCCAGATGCTTGCGTCTTTGTAATTGCGTCGCGGAAAGCTTCTACACCGCCAATCTCATCCCAGGGGTCGTAGTCACCGCACCTGCCCCACTTTTCTGAAGCACCCCAATCGAAGAGATGGAGATAATCAACGCCGCCAAAAGCCTTTGAATCCTCGGCAATGCCTTCAGCAAAAGTGTACTTTTTCTTTTCCTTGTTGTAGTACTTTTCTCCACCTGGTATGTAGAACCGCAAAAACTGCTGGCGGAAGTTGAATACTTTGCGGAACCAATCCTTGCGTGGCGCATCAGGCTTATACCATGTGCCAATCCATTCTTTGTATGCATTAAATGCCGAGTGCCAATCGCCTTTGTGGAACCCAATTGTTGTGGCTGGAGAAGTGAAGCGTGCCCACGGAAGCACTTCCTGCTCTAGATACTCCACGCTCATTGAAATGCCCTTGGCATCCTTTCGCAGGTGGAAGTAGCGATACGTTGCTAATGTGTCCATCGTTATTAGGTACATTCCACCGTCAGGACCATAGACGTCCATGAACTGCAAAGGCATTAAGCCGGAATACGGTTCCCGGAGTTCGATTGGAATGTCGTTGATGACTGCACCACGTCTCGGGAAACAATACGAGAGGTTTGCCCCCCGCAGGCTTTTGATTTCTGATATTGTCGGAAAGTCTACTTGAATTTTGCTTTTCTCTTTTGTCCAAAGGTCTAACTGAAAATGTATCCGGTCACCCGATTGAGGTGTTATACTCAGTAAACCGTTGATGCCAAGTCCTTTTCGGTCAATCAACTCAAGAGTGGAGAATACGCCGCGTGACTCGACTACTGAACCTTCAAAATCTGTGGATTCGAGAATCTGGTCGCCCATGCGAACTCGCCAGAAACTTCCTTTGGCTGATATGCTTGGTGGTCCCTCTTCTCCTATTATTTCGATTGAGACGCCTGGTCTATAGCGAATCAACACTCGAGTTTCGCCATTGAATATCTCAATTCGCTCGCTGATGGGACTCACATACGCATTCCAATTGTATTTTCGTTTTGCCTCTGAATAAATATGTGCCTTTGCGCCGCCTACCTTTGAAGGTCGTGCATGAGCGGCAATATTAGAATCAAATCCAATGGTCGCCGAAACAAGGTAGAGCGACACGCCGGGTATGTTTTCTCTGATTACCAGCTCTTTGATGGGATGCTCTCTTGAGGTGGTTATAGCATAGACCCCAAAGCCCTGAGCAAGCCCAAATCCTTCGGGAATTCGCGCTGGTATAGTTTCATCCGCTAAGGCGCGCGAATACACAATCTTTGCAGAAAACAAATGAGGCTCGGGGGAAAGGCTGACTGCGCCTTTATTTTTTGATGCAGTGGCTATAAGCAAAAAGATTTCTGAGGCCCTAACCTCATTAAGTGGGATGCGAAGTTCTGCGGGCTTGTCAGCGTAGGTCATGGCAAGGCTTTTTGGACCCGAGTAGATTCGGAAGGGTATGCCCGAGACTATGATTTCATTCTCTTTTGACCACTCGCTTATGTTCAACTCTTCCATCAGAACTTTATGGCTTGAGTTGAAAATAGAGCGCAAATCAACAGGCTTAAAATTTTTGCCGGCTTTCTGCTTATCCGTTGCCAGAAGCTCTGTAAACGTTAGTTTTGGGGCATTTTCATGAAATTCCAAGCGTGATATTTCGATTGTTCCATCAGGACGGGCAGCCTGCAGTTGAACTGCAAGCATATCTGCCATGACGGGGTTAGCCTGTTTCACCAGTGTATGCCATCTTCCGTCAGATATAAAATCGCTCGGCTCGGCGATAAACTGCTCCTCACCCTTTGTGCCGTGGATGTAGACAAAGTACCCGAGCGGCTGGTCGGCGCCAATCGCACGATAGCGTATCAGCAACCAAGGGGTCTTCGCCAAATCAAGTGGTTGCGAAATCTCGGCAGTCCACTTCATTCCTCTTCCAGGTTGTTTGACTTCAAAGCGGGTGACCTCGGGCGAACTGCTAACTTTATGAAAGTCCGCTGGATTGTGAATCCAATCAGGGCGAGCGTTCCAGATTAACTCGGATGTCAAGTTCGCCCCGATTGCATTGCAAGATAGCGTTAGGGCTAGAAAAACGGTTAATGTAGAGATGAGTTGAAATACTGCCATTGTGATTTGCCCATTTCTTAAAACTTTTCAAAATCTATTTTCTTATTTTTTGGATCTTAGTAGTATCCTTCTTGAAGAACCAATACATGCTCCTTTTGCTCTGGCGAGAATGGGATGGTTACAACAATCCTACCTTCCTCAATAGTTGCAGAACCGTCTTTTCGGTAGGGATTGTGAGGCAAAACAGGCCAAGTCACGCTAGACCCCTCGGGTAGCGAGAGCTTCCACCCCGCGTGTGCTATCCATCCCCCAGCATTACGGCTTGACAAAGTGAATCCCTCTTCGCCTAAAAGCTTCTCAGCCATCTTCTCAGTGCGAAACGGCTTGCCGATATGCGGTATTAGAGTTAAGTGTGCTGCGACCGGCAAGCCCGATTTACTTGTCGCCCTTAAGCGAATCTTGAGTGTCGAAGCGTCTACTGGCTCCACCTCAATTGAGCATTTTTCCTCGCCATATACCAGCCCCAAGCCTGGTGGGTCCGTCTTTTTAAGCCCAGCCACTGAAGGCACGTGGAATAGTTGTCCTTCAGGCATAAAGTTCGGATTCTCATCACCCGGCTTGTGTTTTAGAAGAGAGATATCCCCAACAGTAAAAGTGCTCCATAGTGGTTGGAGTTTCGTATTTCCACCGCCAACAATGAGACCGCAATTGTCGTGGAATATACTTACCAAGTTTTGCCGGTCTTGTAGCCATCGACTTTTTGGAATAGGACAATGGTAAGCTGAAAGGCAAATGAACCATGGGCCTTTGCGTCGTATCAGCGACTTTCCATCGCTTGTTATGAACGTTCGGTCGGATTCCTGAGCTGCTGTTGGAGCAACTGGGCCTTCTTGACCGTACATGAGAAAGCTTGCACATGAATCCGCCGAAACTTTGCCGCCACTCTTGGCAAGCAGATTGAGCTCCTGAAGCACATATCCCCTGCCCTCTGGCGTGAGCGTAAAGGCAACGTTGGGGAATCTTATCCTACGGTTGTAGGGTGTCCGCTCATCGACAGTTTCAACGGAAGTGCCATCGGGATATGTGAAGTTTGTGTGAAATCGAATTGCTCGCTCGATTGCCGGTAGCACGGTTTCATCGTGTGAAACCGCATAGTATATTCCCAGCGCGTTTGTATAAACGTTTCCATATCCTACCACTGGCCCGCAGTTCTCAGACCAGAAACCTGCTGGGTCCTGTGCCGCGACTACTTTCGCCATGAACTCCTTTGCCTGTTTGCACCATTCTGGACGGTCGAACACTTGGCCAGCGATGTATAAGCCCATGGCATGGTGGGTAGGGATATTGTGAACCCGCTTCAGAGCGGTTTGCGAAATCCCAGTGTATCCATGAATTAGTGCATCATCCCAGCGCTTCTTTTGCGAAGGAGTCATGCCTTTGCGAACAAGTCCATAGGACATTATCCAAGCTGAATACGTCCATGGCATGTAAATGTTGCCCCAGGTCGAGCCATCTTTCTTGCGAAATTCCCATTGTCCATCAGGCTTTGCCTCGGCGATTAGTGCGTCACCCGCCTTGACGACAGCCTCCAGTACTTTTGGATCATGGTAGTATGGGTTCGCTGGCGACTTCAGCGCCCATGCTACTGCGAGGCTGAACATTATGTTCTGGTCATTTACAATCCATATGCCTTTTCCAAAGCGTCCTGTTTTAGGGTCCTGGTCCTTTAGAATATCAGGCACCGACGCCACGAGCATTCGTAGGAACTCGTCCTTGAATCGCAGTTCTTGCGGTTGTTTGTCTGATGAAGCATAAACGCTTACTGCAAATATAAGAGTCAAAATTGCAAAAAGGCACTTTTCCATTTTACCGCTCTCATTCTAGCTCGATGCCGAAGCCAGATGCTACGCATTGCATCTCACCAATCATGCGAGTAATAACTGCGATTTGTTTGCCAGTAAAAATCTCGTTAGGCGACCTTCCTGGTACAAGCGCTTCCCAGTTCGGAAGTTGGCTGACCACCTGATTAAGGCCATCCACATAAGCCTTGAAGTAATCTAGTGCTTTTCCCTTGTTTTCAGGAGCTATGCCCTCTGGCTTAACAATCTTCCTGAGTTCCCACAGAGCATTTAAAGAGTTTATGTATCCCTGGATGATTAGGCTCTCGCTCATTAATATTGGGATTTCCATTTCTTTTGCGAGTTTGACTGCTTCCGCAGCGGCGGCAACGTCATTTTTTAGTTGCTCCTCGCTTTTGATGTCTCCGAATGGCAATCGGTAGGCATCCCAAAGGACGAATCCCAGTTCGGGCAGCGTACCCTCTTTGAGTCTTTTTGCAGAGTGGCCAGGTGTGTTCCTTTGTTCTCCAGCTGGCCAATGAGAGCCATACACATCCCACGCAACCGGACTGATAAGCTCAACCCAGTCTGCGAACTTCTTAGGGTCCTTTAGTCCTTCACGAACGGCCCACGATTCGGCGAATTCGCGTGGTGTTCGCCCCTTGGAATTCCACGACCATTCGGCGGCTGCCTCAACATTGAACCTGTTGTAGTGGACCCGCGGCGTGGCATATCCCAGCAAACCCGAAAGGCCCTTATCAACGAACTCGTTCATGCGATAATGGATGAAATGAGGACCAGTAAACGGGCTTGTCCAATGCACACCAGCGTCAAAGTTCGGCACAACGCCCAGCCAATGGCCGCTCTTCGCATAATCCTCCAGATATTTGCGGAGCATAGGTACCTCGCCGTTGTCGTAGGTCAGCAGGCTATGATAGTACCAGACTTTAACTTCCTTTGGAAGTTCTTTGAATATCAACTGGTTACTACTTTCCGTCTCTTCACTCGTGAGGATTCTGAGGCCTAGATGAGGAAGTTTTTTCTTTGCTTTATTCCAGGCAGCTAGGACGGTGCGAGCTTCAAGGACGCTTCGATCTACCTTCTTGCATTCTTCGCATGTGCATCCGCCTTGTTGATCAAGATTTTCTGCAAGCCACACGTCAACTTCGCGAACATGCGGTATCTTTCCAAGCGCAACTATCCAATCTGCTAGTACATCTACAAATTCAGGCTGCGAGTAGCAAATTGCACCCTCGCCCCCGCCCTTAGCTTTGAGATTAGGATAGGCTGCGAATACGCCCTTGTTGCCAACCTGCTCGAGGTGTAGGACTACCGGCACAAAATTTATTCCGTAGCGTGGTCCCTCTGTAAATAAAGGCTCATGGCCATCCTTTGGCCTAGCTGTTGCAATTTTCCTCTCGTCAACGCTGACATAGCAGATTTGCTCGACGATGTTCATCTTCCGGTCTGCAAGCCACTTCAGGTGCAGGAAAGAGTCCGAGCCCCACAATCCCCTGTCCGCAAGGTCGGGCCAGTCGGTTATTTCGGCTATTGGCATATCAACCTTTCCCCCTGCGGCGCGCGCCTTTATAAGCTGCTGGAGGGTTTTCGCAGCGTAATATAACCCTCTGGGGGTTTGGGCAATGAGGCGCAGTGTCTTTCCACTTGCATCGGGGACAATCTTATAGGCTTGGTCAGAGTTCTTTAGGCTTTTGAGACTTGATGCTTCCGGCCCGCCTAGCTTGAGAACGATTGTGAATGCAGGTTTTAGAGGTGACTTAGCTTTATTTGGTATGCCGATTGCCTGTCGAAGTTCCGCACATGCCTGAACAACTACCGGGTCGGTGCTGTCAGCCCTGATTATGACTTGATCAGCAGGAATGGTGTTTTTTGCTGTAATCTTAACTGACTTTGGCAGAGGAACAAGATGCATAATCCATGCTTTTGCTTTGTCAGGTTGTATTGGTGAAACTGCTCCAAAAATTGGCGTGGCTAGAAGATAACAAATGATTATTCCCATAATGAGTCTTAGCATTTCTTTCTTACCTCCAGAATCTATCCTCTTCGCCGAGATAAGCTCCTTGAGCGATTAGCTGTTTTTGAATATCGCGAATTGGTACCTGCTCGGCGGGTGTGTTTGATTGAGCTCCCAGGGCAGCTGCTACTCCTGCTGCTTCGCCTAACGTCATGCATCGAGACATTCCTCTAAGAAGTCCAACAGGGTCTGTGGAGACGCTCTTCCCGCTGGCGACTAGAAGTCCCTCTACTCTTTTTGGAACCATTACGCCGAATGGAATCTCGACTCCATAAGGCGGTTCACCAGGCGCTTTGAGTGGAAATCGGCCGATTACATCGTCCCACTCTCTCCCAGCTGCTACATCATCCTTGGTGAGGGTTGATTTTCCCTCAATAAGTCGGTTTCGGCGCTGCCCCCAGTCTTCTGCCGTCTGAATTACTACGGCGTTTTCGAAGCCTGGGAGGTGCTTTCGTAGGAACTCGGCCACTTTGTGGCACATTCGCCGCCCTTCAAGCTCAGCACGAGTATACTGGCGTGCGTCTACATCGGTCAACCAGAGGTAATTCGAGTTGATGACAACCGTGCCGTCGCCAGCTAGTCCATACATCCCAAAGGCATTCAGAGCATACCAATCGCCGTCCTTTTCAGAGTATTCTCCACGCTCGATGGCATCATTCCAAGGTTTGAACGCCTTGCCACCATGGTGGGGAAAGAAGAAAAATCCGAACTCCTTCCAGTTTCGACGGAAAGTATCGTAATCTTTTACTCCGTCGCTGTTGTTTGGGAATGAATCGCGGTGCTCGCCAATCCAGTCAACTGCGCGGTCGAGATCAACATTCGCCAGCCTGAAGAGCATACTCCCGCCACTTGCGACAATCCGGCATGGAGCCCCAGCATAGGAAGCAATGTCAGCCTCGCCGGTCGCATCGATTACGTTTTTTGCAATTGCCGCCTGCCGCCCGCTTTTACTCTCAATAAGGACTCCAACAACCCTATTGCCCTCCTTAATTGCCCCAACCGTTAGCGCGTGAAGCAGAACTTCCACGCCTGCTTCGCGGAGCATATCAATAAGGACAAGCTTCATTTTTTCAGGATCAAAAATAACGCCAGGTTGTTCGGGTCGGTGCCAGCTAGGTTTTGTGCCACCCTCAAATACTAATCGCTCAACCACTTCGCGAGGGATTCCCCTTACCACGGGAAAGTTTTCGTTCGTCATGAATGCGTTCCCAATATTTGCCATCAATCCTGCAGTGGCCGTTCCACCCACAACGCCATTGCGCTCGATGAGCAGAACCTTTGCTCCGTTTCTAGCTGCCGAAATAGCTGCCGAACACCCGGAGACTCCTCCGCCAGCAACAATGACGTCGGGTTCATAGGCAATTGGTATATCACGAGATGGCTCATGGTAGGTTTTCATTGTCTCTCCCCCTATAGTAAAAGAGTAGTTTATGGTGTTTGCGGTGTCAATCTCCTTCTAATTTGGTAATTTTAGGAGGCCTGGGGGGCTGGATGGGTATGAAAAAGACATCATCTTTTATAAGGCCGCCAGAACGCAGTATATTTGAGCGTGCAATGCGTAAGCATGCGGGGATAAGGGTTGAAAAACTATACGGGACATACGAAAACTGTTTATCAGAAATTGCAGGGATGCCACTCTTGTATTCGTCAGGGATGGCGTTATAGCCAAGGATTGTGCACAGTACCCCAGCTGCGGTCGAGGGATTACAGTCCGAGTCTTGCCCGCAACGCGTTGATATCTCCAGCGTCTTGGATAAAGAGCCCTTGCCGTAGAGTAGTCCAATTACAACGTAGGCACCGTTTAGACTTGCGTCTATATTGAATCCATTTGGGTCCGAGGAGCAGTGACCACTGGGTTTGGAAGCCCATTTTTCCTGAACTCTCTGCCAGGTTTTGCGCCAATCGTCCGGATATACCCAATGCCAAGTGATAACATCGCGAATAGTTTTGGCATAAGTGCTGTTCGGCGGGATTGCGCGAAGACCGAAGCGCACAACTTTTTCAACGTCGGTTTCAAAGAAAGCAGACGTGTACATTGCCGCAGTGAACATTCCTCCGTAGAGACCGTCTCCAGAATTCATTAGGCGGCCAAATTTGTTGCACATTTCATTAGAAGAAAGCGGCATACCAGGGCTAATCAACCCAAAGAGGTCAGATTCGATTTGGAAGTCAATGTCGGCATAGTGGGCATTGTACTTCGGGCTTCCGGAATCAGGCGGCATGATTCCCTTGCGCACATTCTCTCTGCCTTCATTGTTTGCATGCCATAGTTTGAACTTAGTGGCAGCAAAAGCCTTTCCAATTTGCTCATTTGAGATGTCGAGCCCATACTTTTCGATTGTCTCAAGGAAGCTAAGTTCAACGTAGATATCATCCTGCCCAAGAGAGTTGGAGATGCTTTCGGGCGACCACTTTATCGGCTCATCGAAAGTTCTGCCGCACGCTTTGAACTCCGTAGGAGCGCCATATGAGACGCCAATCATCTGACCAGCCCACCCACCCTTCATTTTGTCAAGATAAACGCTGACAGGCAAAGTCCTAAACTGCGCTCCGTGAGCTGTTTTGAGCATTCCAAAAATTAAAATTAATAAGAAGTATTTGCTATTTCTCATTTGCTAGCCTCCTTGGTGAGTGAAAAATTATCAATTGCCGAGTGATGTTGGTAAAATTTCCACAACCGCCACTTCTTCAGGGTCAAGTGCAACCAGTATATCACCTTTATCAACGAAGAGCGGCTGTTCCCCAGGCAATTTGAAAGCTGATTTGGGCTTGCCGAGTTTAGCGTCCAGTTTCAACCTGACAGTTACGCGTTTATCAGCCCCATTGCGCACGGTAAAGTACAATGCGCCGTCCTTGCCGGGTCCAAAGCGTTCTATTTCAACCCTTGAATCAGAGGTCCGAGCCATCGTTACCGGCTCCCAGCCGGCGCGTGCAATCTTTTGAATTACTGGCAAATATTTTTTAAATAGGTCGCGGTCTCGTTCATAGTACTTTTGTTGCTCGAAATAAAGACGAGTTGCTGCATCTGGGCTGAAAAATCCCGGAAACATTCCCCAGAACATGCACCGCTGGAAGTATTTCTCGACCAGGCTATGGTCGAAAGCCTCAAAATCTGTGTTCATGAGGTAGCAGAACGGCTTTTTATAGCAAAGCGTTCGCCTGAAGTCCATGACATCGTCGGGCAGAGGGTTGTATTTTCCATTTGAAAGCCAGTTGGTTTCGATACCCATAACATCTAAGAGATGTGCCATGAAACCAAAGCTTGTCGGTATGCCGTTTGCCATCATGAGCTTCCCCATCTTGTGGATGTCGTCGGCCATTGCTTTTGCAAACTCATAGGTAGAAAGTATCTGAAGGATAGCAGGTTTCTTTGTTCGCCTGCAGAAGGATAGTGGACGAATAGCATACTTGAAATGCTCTCGGCGAGTGTTGACATATGGTGCCCCCATTTCCGCAGAGTCCAAATACTCCCCAGAAAGTTGAGGCTTTGTCTTGTCGCCATAAAGCTTCTCAGCTATTTCTTTGCTCCAAGATATACTAGCGCGTGTGGCAGGCATATCGCCCTTTGGAATCGCTGGGTTAGGATTGAGTAAGAACATTGCCCCGTCGCACCAGGGAGCGTTGAAGAAAAACAGCCGAGGTTTGCCATATTCGTCGAGGGTCAAACAAGTTTTCACTGCAGAAGCCCAATTCCGAAGTGCGACGTCATTGGTTTGCTTTAGGTTTTCCTCTATCATTTTGAATGCCTGCTCTTGAGTTCGCGGCAGGTTTTTCTCCATAGGCATCCAATAGGACATCGGCTCTGTATATCGGAACGAATAAATGCCGTTTGCCGCATCCCATTCTATGTCATTATCGCCTTCGTGGAATGCAAAGCAAAAGTCCTCCCAGCCTTGAACTTTTCGTACCTGCAGGAACGCCATCCAGTTGCCTTCGCGCTCAACTCTTTTCTCGAAGTATTCTGGGAAAATGCGGTAGTATTTCTCAACTGCCTCCCTCATACCTCCTGCGCTGGTGGTTTTGTAAATAAGGAACGAGAACTTTTGTTTTGCGACACCCTGCTCGGGGCAGAAGCCGAGGTCGAAGGCAATGTAGTACCACCTAATTGCACCATTGTATCCGATACGATAAACGCACGGTTCGTCCATGGGGATTGCAAGATTGATCGCATCATTACATCCACTCATGCACGAAAATGGGTATTTTGACATAAGTCCTACTGCTCCGGCTTCTATGGGGACGCCGTCGCAAAAGGAATTATCGTCAGATGTCTTCTCTGACGACCGTATACTGTGCCACCAGTACCAGTCCTCTTCGGGCATTGGGATTGCAAAGCCAATCGTTAGCGCACGGTCGCAGCCCATCTCATCTTTGGCCTCGCAGTCAAATCGAATATGATTCTCGCTAACGGTTATGGTGGCGTAAATCGAAAGCCTTAGCTTGCTACAACTACCAGAAAGTGCCCATTTTCGCTGGGATGTCTTCTGTACATTGAGCTTATCTAGTCCTAGCACATCCGACCCGGCAGCTACGTCACGCAGGTAGAACCCGCCGCCCGCAGGTAGAACAGTTTTACCAAGCCGCCCGCTTAGAATCGAACCATCTTGTGCGAGAGTTAAGTCAATCCCATCGGGGGATGTGAGCCTGACTGCCTGCTTGCTTTTCTCTGAAATTGGCCTCGAAACAAACATCCCATCGAATAATGCGCTGTCTCCTTTTGCCCTAATTTCCTCAAGCCGGCAATCATCGAACCATGCTTTTCCGACACATCGGCGAAGCAGAAGATACACGTTTATCAGCTTAATTGGTTTTTCTGGGTCAAAAGACACCTCGCCACGCTGCCAGCCATGGGTTCCGATATTGAAGTCGTAAAGTTGCCCCCAAATCCACGTACCATCAGCGTATTGGATGTCAAGGTAGAGCGCGTAATCACCTTTCCAAGCCGGGCCCACGCCTTCTGCCTTGCTCCACACGCTCGCTCGAATAGCATTGGGAGACTTTTGATTAAGGACAACGGTTTGAAAAGCTCCTGCCTCGACATCTGAAGAGGAATTCTCACAGCGAATGCTTATCCTACCAGCGCGTCGCACGGAAGAATCGAGGGAGAATCCCTTGCCAAATGGTTTCCAACCTGACTCTTTCTCCTCAAAGCTAGAATTTACGAGTAAGTTTTTCCCGACGCCTGGTCCAACAATATTAAGCAACGTCCGACTTTCGGCAACAGTGGGAATCATTAAAAGAAGACTCACAAGTGCAAAAACGAACTTCATAGCTATAACTCCAAAATTAGGATTATCCGGTAGCTGGCTTTAAACCTCCCAGTGCTTAGCTTGCCTGTTTGACTTTAGATTAATCTAAAACTGCATTTGCGGTAGAATTTTGTAAAAACAAGACTTTTCTTTGCCGAATTTCAGGTTTAAGGTGCTGTGCCAACATTTGCCAAGTCAGATTGAAATTGTGAGCAAAAATATTGGTAGAGCTATTAAGCAAAGCGCGTTCCAAATCAAAACTAATAGTGACCATCAGGTGATATTTTGGTATCATTTTTAAATATGGAGCAGCCATTGCGATCGTGGTATAATAGCAAAGCAATTGTAAAAGGCGTTGCGTTTAGCAGTGCAAGTTGATGCAGATTTGTTGTTCAAGGAAACAAATGGTGAATCCTCGAGTCCATTTTGGCGTGAAGCTAGCCCTAAGCCTATTTCTCACGGCGCTTGTCGTGTGGGATTTTGGTACGGTTGAGCTAGCCGGCTCCCAACAGAAAACTAACCACTCAACGCCGGCACCATCTGTCAGCCTACCTGATATTGTGCTGACGCAATTTGGTGCTATTCCTGCTTCAAGCGTGCCTGATGACGCTCGCGAATCTAAGTTGTTGAGCAGGGCATTTGCCGCCCGAACATCTGAACTCATTGGTTCATGGGTTATCCCGCTCGACTCGAAAGGCGACAATGTAGTTACAAATATCTCATTGGCTTCGGAAGCAGTAGATTTCACAATTCTGCGTCCGAATGAGTTGTTTTCATTCAATGAAATAGTCGGTCCACGCACGGCGGAAAAGGGTTATAAGCCAGCGGCACAGTATTCAAATGGTGAGATGGTTATTGGGATTGGCGGGGGGATATGTATTCTCTCTACAGCCCTCTATAACGTGGCGCTTGAGACCGGACTTGAAATAGTAGAGCGCCATCCACACTCAGGTCCTGTGAAGTATGCGCCGCCAGGGAGGGATGCGGCTGTATCGTTTGGTTGGGCGGACCTGCGTTTTAAGAATGATACTGGGAATGTGCTCTTTATAAGATCAAAGGTCGAAGACGACCGTTTGGTAGTCGCATTCTATGGCACAAAGATCCCCGGCAGAACGGTAGAAATTCTTTCAGAGGACTACGAAGAATTGCCATATAAAGTCATCGAACATGAAGACGAAAGCGTTCCCGAGGGTGAGGTTATCGTAAAGAAAGAACCACGGCCCGGTTTTGCTGTTACAATTGTTAGGTTGATTCGACAAAATGGAAAGCTAATCAAGCGTGAGGTCATAAGTCGTGATACTATCTTGCCTAAGGACAAGGTGGTTCTTGTTCACCCGAAGAAAGATACAAATACGGAACAGGAGTTTCCTAACCTCAACCTTCCACCCGTAATCATCCCACTGCCCGACCTGCCGCCCAAACCAGATCAAACGCAACCTTTGCCCATTAGCCCACCAGACGTTGGCCAGCCGTCTGCTGCTCAAGACCCAGCTTCGTGAAAGCAAGTGAATCATTCGGGGGATTCAAAGTTTTCGGCTTTTAAGTGGGCGTGCATAATTTTTACATGCCAATATTTTTACTCCAATCGTCTCTTTAGCGAGGCGATTTAGCAAGTTGAATTCCTTATACAAAATAGCTATAATACTTATCGAAATATCGGAGGACGTGTGTGCGCGCTGAGATAATCTCAGTCGGAACCGAATTGCTTTTGGGGCAAATCATAGACACGAATGCCCCCTACCTTGGGAGAGTGCTCTCCGCTCTGGGAATTGATGTCTACCATCGGACAACCGTTGGTGATAATGCTTCCCGGCTTGCCGATGTGCTAAAGACCGCCCTCTCACGAGCAGATCTCGTAATCACGATCGGCGGTTTAGGGCCGACGATGGACGATCTCACAAAGGAAACCATCGCAGAGGTCCTTGGCGAAAAGCTCGTGATGGATTTAGATTCTGAGAGGGCTATACGCGAATTTTTCGAGCGCAGAGGAATCAAGCCGGTTGCGAGCAATCTTAAACAAGCACTAAAGCCCGAATCCGGGATTGCGTTGCCGAACTCCGTTGGGACGGCGCCCGGTGTGCTTGTCGAGAAGGAAGGCAAGATTGTGGTTGCTCTTCCAGGTCCCCCCGGTGAGCTCATTCCCATGGTTGAAAACTATGTGGTTCCATATTTGGAACGCAGGCTTTCCGGTGTCCGCTCAGTTATTGAATCTCGTGTGCTTAAAGTATGTGGGATTGGCGAGTCGGCAGCTGAGGAGAAGGTTAAAGACCTACTTGACAGCGAGAACCCAACGATTGCGCCTTATGCAAAAAGCGGCGAGGTTCATTTCAGAATCACCGCCAAAGCAAGGGATCATGAAACTGCGGTCCGCATGATCTCTGCGCTTGAGGAAGAGGCTAAGAAGCGGCTAGGCGATTATGTTTATGGGGTAGATGACGAAACTCTTGAGTCGGTAACAGTGCACATGCTAATCAACCGAGGTTTAACACTTGCATTAGCAGAATCATGCACTGGCGGTCTTGTTTCAAACAGAGTAACCAATGTACCGGGAAGCTCTGAAACGTTCCAAGGTTGTATGGTAGCATATAGCAACCGGGTGAAGACCGAGCTGCTTGGCGTATCCAATGAAATGATTGCCAAGTATGGTGCGGTGAGCTCCGAGGTGGCGCGAGCTATGGCTGAAGGTGCGGCCACTCGGATAGGCGCCGATGTTGCTTTAGGTCTCACGGGTATTGCAGGACCTGGCGGCGGAACTGCAGAAAAGCCAGTGGGTCTCGTGTATATTGGGCTTAAAACCCCCGAAGGCACAGAAGTTACCAGGAACGTATTTGGGGGAAGTCGTGAAGAGATCAAGCTAAGGGCGTCTACAGCGGCACTCAATCAGCTAAGAATGTACCTGCTGAAGACGCCTTAAATTGGAAGCCATAGGGAGCAATAAAAATTTAGATAAAAACTCTAGCTGAAACATCAAGGTTGAGATTGTGAATTTGTTATTTGGCATTGAAGATGGAAAAGATACGAACGTTCGTAGCAATCCTTCTGCCAGCTGAAGTTCGGTCTCGGCTGGCGGAAGTTGAGAAACAGCTAATCGCGACCAAAGCTGACGTTAAGTGGGTTCCGGAGGAAAACTTCCATATAACGCTTAAGTTCCTTGGCAGTATAGAAGCGGCAAAACTCGATGCTATCACCGATGCGGTGCGAGAAGCCGTAGAACCCATGAATAGATTTGAAATATTTTTAGAAGGTGCCGGTGCGTTTCCAAGGCCTAGTAGTCCCAGAGTTATCTGGGTTGGTGTCAAAACTGGCAAAGACCAGCTAAAGGAAATAGCGGGGCGCGTGGACACAGCTTTGGAAAAGCTCGGATTTCCACGCGAAGATCGTCCATTCACCGGCCACGTCACGCTGGGCCGCGCTAGAAGTTCCCAAGGCATAGCCCCGCTTAGAGAAAGTATTGATAAGCTTAGAGACGAACCCATTGGCACTGTAATGGTGGATTCGGTTGCGGTGATGAAGAGCGATCTTCACCCAACCGGCCCAATCTACACCGCTTTGAGAAAGGTTGAACTTGTAGCATAAAAAGAGGTGGCATCCTAACAAAGAAGCCGTGGTATTGTGGAAGAGCAGAAATTCGTTGGGAGAAAGGATGGCTTAGTGATTAGATAGCGACTAAAAGATGAGAGGAGATCAAGTGTTGGATAAAGGTAACGGCAAAGAAAAAGAACAAGCACTCGAATTGGCTTTGAGCCGAATCGAGAAGCAGTTTGGCAAGGGTGCAGTAATGAGGCTGGGGGAGGCGTCGCGGCTGAATGTCTCGACGATCTCTACTGGTGCTTTAGCGCTTGACATTGCTCTTGGTGTGGGCGGCATCCCCAGAGGAAGGATTACCGAGATATATGGCCAAGAGTCGTCAGGTAAGACAACCATCGGCTATCATATCATTGCTGAAGCCCAGAAGGCTGGCGGAATTGCCGCCTTTGTGGACGCTGAGCACGCAGTTGATGCAACTTATGCGCGGAACCTTGGCGTAGATGTAGACTCGTTGTTGGTGTCCCAGCCCGACACCGGCGAGGAGGCCCTCGAAATTATAGACGCGCTTGTCAGGAGTAATGCGGTTGATGTCGTGGTTCTGGATTCTGTTGCCGCGCTTGTGCCCAAGTCTGAAATTGAAGGCGAGATGGGCGATTCTCATGTAGGTCTTCAAGCGAGGCTAATGTCGCAAGCTCTTAGAAAGATTGGCGGTTCTGTCAGTAAATCAAACACAGCCGCTGTTTTCATCAACCAAGTTCGCGAAAAAATAGGCGTAATGTTCGGTAATCCCGAGACAACTCCAGGCGGGCGCGCTCTAAAGTTCTGGGCATCAGTTCGCTTGGAAGTGCGAAGGGTTGAGACCCTCAAGGTGGGAAACGAAATGACTGGCACTAGGGTGAGGGTTAAAGTAGTGAAAAACAAAGTCGCCCCGCCCTTTAGGCAGGCTGAATTTGACATCATGTTTGGCAAAGGCATCTCGAGGTCGGGAGGAGTTATTGACATCGGCACAGAACTAGGATTTATAAGCAAAACTGGCACTTGGTTCACATACGGCGATATAAGACTTGGCCAGGGGCGTGAGAACGCAAAACAATATCTGGAAGAGCACCCCGAACTGATAGATGAATTGGAAGCCAAAATACGCGAAGAGGCTGTTGGAAAGGTGTTTCTTGCTCCGGCGGCCGCTATTGAGGATTAGCGGGAATCCTCATAATTTGAGGTAATTAGGCCTCAATTTAGCCTGCAAAACATCAAAACTTTGCTTTTCTGTGCGAATTAGGTAGAAGGTTGACTACTCATCAGCATAGAATAACAGCAATAGAGGCACAGGAGAAGCGGCAAAACCGTCGGTCTATTTTCGTTGACGGCAAATTTGTGCTAGGCGTGGACGCAAATGTAGTTGCTGACCTTGGCCTTCAAATTGGCCAAGAGATAAGCGAGGAGCGGCTAAGAGAAATCGTCTACGCTGAGCAGTTAACAAAAGCCAAGCAGAAGGCGCTTAATCTGCTTGGTTATAGGGCGCGCAGCCGAGCTGAGATTGCGCAAAGCCTTAGGCGAGGTGGGTTTGCCGAAGATATTATTGAGGATGTTTTAGCATACCTTGAGCGGCTTGGACTCGTAAATGATGAGCAGTTTTCCCAAGCGTGGGTGAAGAGCCGGTTGATAGGCAAGGGGATGGGAAAACAGCGAATCAAATGGGAGCTCAAGCAAAAAGGTGTGCCAAACGACGTGGCAGAGGATGCTCTGTCTGAAATTGATGAGGAGATAGAATACCAAACAGCGCTTGACTCCGCAAAGCGCCGCTGGGCCAAATATAAAGATGCGGAGGTTAATACTAAACGGCGCAAATTGGCTTCATTCCTGCGAAGGCAGGGCTTCGGTTGGGAAGTAGTATCGCAAGTATTGGGCGAACTTTCCGCCGATAACGACGAGGAATAGGTCCATCGTGTGTCATGCGATGGCTGAGATTCAAACATGAAGATACTTTATGGGAAGGGTAAGGAGGATTTTATCTGCATCGCGGAGGCGAACTTTAACGCCCCCGCGCTAGGTCAGCCGGATTTTAAGGTCCTGTTCGCTCAGCCTCAATCCGACTTTTCGGGGAGAGGAGGCCGACCTTATGAATACATTGTATGCCGTCGGATGCGTCATAGCATCCCTGGTGATTGTCTTGCTGGGATTCGTTTTCTGCGTTCTTCCAGCAAGACGCAAAGCGGAAGAACAGTTATCGGAAGCTCAGAGGATTAGAGAGCAAGCCGAAAAGGATATCGAGACAAAAAAGAAAGAGATCCTTCTTGAGGCAAAAGATGAAGCCTACAAACTCAGAGCAGAGATCGAAAGGGAAAATCGCGAAAAGCGAGCTGAAATACAGAGGTTAGAGCGAAGGCTGACGCAGAAAGAAGAATCCCTGGATCGCAGGTTGGATAACCTGGAGAAAAGGGAGAAAGCATTAAGTGTAAGAGAGCAAGAAAGCGCCAAAATAAGAGAAGAGTTAAACAGCATTTTGGAAAAACAGCGTGCGGAGCTTCAGCGCATAGCTGGGCTTACTACGGAAGAGGCAAAAAACCTCCTATTAAAAATGGTCGAGGAGGAGTCTCGCCATGAGGCCGCCAAGCTAATACGCGACATAGAAGCCCAAGCTCGCGAAGAAGCCGAAAAACGTGCGCGCGATATTATTACGCTCGCAGTTCAGCGCTGTGCAGTTGACCAAACTTCAGAAACGACGGTCTCGGTTGTGCCCCTGCCTAACGATGAGATGAAGGGCAGGATCATTGGCCGTGAAGGAAGAAACATACGAGCATTTGAGACACTCACTGGCGTGGACCTAATCATTGACGACACACCAGAAGCCGTCGTGCTTTCTGCGTTCGATCCAGTTCGCAGAGAAATCGCGCGAATTGCGTTAAGTAACTTAATATCGGACGGGCGCATTCACCCAGGGCGAATCGAGGAAACAGTTGCAAAAGCAACAGCTGAGGTCGAGGAGCAAATACGTCAAGCTGGTGAGCATGCGGTATTTGAGACGGGCGTTACTGCTCTCGACCCTGAGATTGTGAAGCTACTTGGGAAACTAAAGTTCCGCACGAGTTATGGCCAGAATGTCCTTGATCACTCCATCGAAGTGTCCCATCTCGCCGGTGCAATGGCGGCCGAACTTGGCGCAAACGTGTTGCTTGCTCGGCGGGCAGGTCTTCTGCACGATTTAGGGAAGGCAGTGGATTTTGAGGTTGAGGGGCCGCACGCGGTCATCAGTGCAGATATCTGCCATCGGTATAACGAGCATCCAGAGGTGGTTCATGCAGTTAAAGCGCATCATTCGGATGAAGAACCCGAAACCATTGAGGCTGTTCTTGTATCGGTAGCAGACGCCATCTCAGCATCAAGGCCTGGCGCTCGGCGTGAGACCCTGGAAACCTATGTTAAACGCCTACAGAGGCTGGAGACAATTGCGGACTCCTTTGCCGGTGTTGAAAAGACGTATGCTGTGCAGGCGGGGCGGGAAATCCGAGTGCTTGTAAAGCCGCAGGAAATTGACGACCTTGCCGCGGCAAAGTTAGCCCGCGATACTGCTAGGAAAATCGAGGAAGAAATGGAATACCCCGGCCAAATCAAGGTCACCGTTATTCGCGAAACAAGGGCTGTGGAGTATGCCAAGTAAAAGTCTGGAGGCAGCTGCTTGCGGCTTCTGTTTATAGGAGATATAGTGGGAAGGCCGGGACGAGAGGCCGTTTCTCAGTTGCTACCGGCACTACGAGAAGAGTACTCGCCTGATTTTATCGTTGCGAACGGCGAAAATGCGGCAGGAGGTATGGGAATCACCATGGAAACTGCCGCCGAGGTCTTCCAATCTGGCGTTGATGTTGTTACCCTTGGCAATCACGTTTGGTCAAAAAAGGAAGTCTATACTTATCTCAATGAGGAACAGCGTTTGCTTAGGCCGGCGAACTATCCAGCAGGTGTGCCCGGCCGAGGATGGAACATATACTTGACTAAGAATGGCATTCGCATTGGTGTTATCAATTTATGCGGAAGAATCTTCATGGAAAACCTTGAAGATCCATTTCGGACAGCGGATGCTATACTTCTTGAGCTCAGTCAGCATACGAATTTAATTTTTGTTGATTTCCACGCGGAGGTGACATCGGAGAAAAGTGCTCTAGGATGGTACCTTGCCGGTCGCGTCACTGGCGTGCTCGGCACGCATACCCATGTTCAGACGGCCGATGAGCGAATTCTGCCAGGCGGAACAGCTTTTATAAGTGACGTCGGAATGACTGGCCCAATAGATTCGGTTATTGGTGTGAAAAAGGAGCTTATTATCTCCAGGTTCATTACGCAGATGCCGACAAAATTTGAGATAGCCGAAGGAAAGGCAATGCTTTCGGCTGTTTTGGTTGAAGCAGACTGCAGTACTGGACAGGCATTGAGCGTTATGAGAATCCAAAGAAACCAGCCGGCGTAGGGAACCGAAGTAGTGCGGTTGGCAGTCGAATACATGGGCGTTTTACTAAAAAACGATTGAGGTGTGAGTTAGTTAAAATGTGGACATTATTGACAAATCAAAGAGCAAGAGTAAGTGCTGTCCTCTTGGTCGGCATTACGATTTTCTGCGGGGCATGCACATCTGCGCTAGCCCAGTTTTTCGAAGAAGAAGGTTTGGTGCTCTATAATGGCGACCCAGCAGACCAGGCAGGCTTGAAGATAGGCAGTTGGGGCAGTGGGAAATATGAGGAAAACCCCCGCCTCGCCTTCAGCGGAAGATTCTCGATAAAGGTTAGCGGACGTAGCCTTTATGATGGCGTTAGGTTGGACTTTCAGAACGCCCCAGACATTACGAGCTATTATAACGACAGGAACGGCTATATCCAGCTTATAGCCAGGTTCCGCGTGCAGGGCGAGGACACTACATATGGCTATAGTAGCACATATGGCACGACTTCTACTGCTACCAAACCAATTCGAAGGGTCAGGGTTGCCATGGCCCTTAACGGAGAATGGGTGGAGGGCCAAGTGCCCCTCTCAGCATGCCAGGTAGGTGAAGATGGATGGATGCGCATTTCAATTCCATTTGCGGCGATGAAAGCTAAAAAAGATTTAAAAGAGGTTAGGTTGAAGCGCTTGGTAATTACTGGTGACGGCAATGAATCTTTCTACATTGGCGCAATCCGAGTAATCACTGACAATTCTGAAATACAGGTATTCCCCAATGAAGACCAGTATGTCGCCGCTGGAGATGACGTCATGTTCAGGGCTTCTTGTAATCCGGGGGCAGCAGCGGTAAAGTATTCATGGGATTTTGATGCTTCAGATGGTATCCAAGAGGATGCCGTTGGTGAGCTTGTCTATCATAAGTACCGAAAATCTGGTGAATACACGGTTACTCTGACAATATCCGATCTTTTCGGTATCAAAAAGAGCGTTAGCACCCAATCAAAGGTGACAGTCTACGACTAGGTGATGTGTTGATAACCACGATTCTTCAAGCAATGCGGCCGCGACAGTGGTCGAAAAACCTGTTCGTGTTTGCCGGCCTGCTTTTTACTTTAGATCGCCAGCACCCTGTTTCCGATTACGTTAAGGTCGTGCTGGCTTTTGCCTTGTTCTGCATTTTGTCTGGGAGCGTGTACATAGTAAACGATATCCTAGATGTAGAACGCGACCGGCTGCACGAGAAAAAATCACAGCGGCCCATTGCATCTGGCAGGCTAGCTATTCGAACAGCGTGGATTGTGGCCACGCTCCTCTGCATAGGAAGTTTGATGCTTTCCTTTGCACTTGATTTTAGGTTCGGTAGCATTAGCCTTGCATACCTAGGATTTATAACAGCTTACTCACTTGGGCTAAAAAAGATAGTCATCCTGGATGTTTTAGTAATCGCGGGTGGGTTTGTTCTTCGAGCGGCAGCAGGGGCGGCGGCAATCAACGTGTCAGTGTCCCCTTGGCTGTTTGTCTGCACAGTGCTTCTTGCCTTATTTCTTGGGTTAGCCAAGCGACGACAGGAGCTTCTAGTTGTCCAAAAAGCACAAGAACATAGGCCAGTGCTGGAGCAGTACTCGATTCCACTTCTCGACCAGTTAATCAATATCGTTGCTTCCACAACAATCACAGCTTATGCGTTGTACACCTTTTTCTCGAGAACCGGAGCCGCACACCCCTACATGATGATCACGTTGCCTTTTGTCATATATGGCGTCTTCAGATATCTGTTCCTAATCCACAACAATTCGGGCGCTGAAAGCCCGGAAACGTTGGTAATTACAGACAAACCTCTCCTGGTCTGTATTATCCTATGGGCTCTAACCGCTGGCCTTATAATTGGTTTAGGAAAATAGATAAGCTTTTGTAAGATTTTCTTCGTTTATGCCTTGCTTCTGTTTAAGACTTCTAAATTAGCATTCTTATAAACCTTCATTGCTTGACAAACGAGTAGCAATCCTGTAATATATTGCCATGCAAACGATTTCACAGATGACCTAAAAGTTGCTGTTTTCTGGTTGAAAGGAGAAGTACTAATGTCTTTAGTAGATCGCCTATATAAGGCAGTAAAAAAAGACGATAAAGCAGAAGGCGGAGCGCCAGCAGTTTCTACTTACTCCCTTGGGGAGCTCGAAGCACAAATCCTAGATGTAATTTGGGACCTTGAGCCACCCGTCAATAGCACTCAAGTATTCAAGATAATGTATCCTAAACGCGAACTTTCTTACTCTACCATCATGCTTACAATGGCAAAGCTTGCCAAGAAGGGCATACTAACACAAACGAAAACAGGCGATAAGAAGACCGATGCTTTCGTGTACACGCCAAACATCACTCGCGAGCAGATGGGCAAACTGCTCCTAGATGAGGTTTGTCGGAAGGTTCTCGGTAAGCCATTATATAAAGCAGTGCGTGACCTCCTCCCTGATTGCTCAGAAGAGGAACTCAGGAAAATTGAAACTGCCCTCCGCGATGAGTAATTTCTGGAGTAGCACGGTTTTGCAACCGTGGCTACTTTGATAACTAGAACCAAAGCCACTGACCAACCGGCCATCTCTTTAGCAGATGGCCGGTTATTTTTTCTCATCTTTAACTAATTAGCTATTGACAAACTAGTATTCAACCGGTATACTTATATTAGTAGACGGGCGTCTACTAATATATCAGGAGGGCTAAATGTCGAGAGAATTGTATCCAAAGAACAACGCTAGAACGCTAATTGGCAAGCGGCGAATGCATCCCGAGGTTATGGAAGTAATCGCCGATGTTCTGCTTGCCTGTCATGCTGAGCGGAATCCTGATTGCCCTGTATATACAGAGCGGCAACTCCTCAGGAAGTGTCGCAAGGTGGCGTCCTTGCCGGAAGGATTTACATATGGTTCCGCCGAGGTAGATTCAGACGAACTATTTAACATTGAAATGTCTTTAATAAGCCACCATACGCGAATGTCCTCGTCTGAGAAACGTGCTTGGCAATTGTATGCAATTGGTTACAATTTTAAGGAAATTGCAAAGCTAATGGGTGTAAGCCATCCAACCGCTGTTAGATTTGTTCGCTCAGCCGCTCGCAGGGCAGATGCTGGTGACTCCAAGTATAAGGGTTTGCGTAGTGTATACCGTCAAGAGACGAGAAAGTATATATATCGCAAGCCAAAGCACTGTGATGAACGCCACTGTGAAAAGCTTGGCTACTGCCGATTTGCACTTCGCGGAAAAAGCATTTTCGAAGAAGGCGCACTTTAGGTTGCCATTAGAATTGCCTGCGTGCGTTGACACCTTTCTGCTACTCCGTTATAGTTAACCGTAAGGAATTGGAAAGGGATTAGATATGCTGGAGCTTGAGGCTGATGTAATAGTAATTGGTGCTGGCGGCGCAGGATTGAGGGCAGCTGTTGCAGCCAAAGAAGCGGGTGCCGACGTGCTTGTTTTAGAAAAAGGTATTGCCGGCAAGAGTGGGTGCACCCAAAACTCTGCTTCAGACTGGATGGCATATGGGGCAGCTTTCGGCCATGCCGACCAGAGGGACAATCCCCACGAACACTGGCTCGATATAATGATAAAGGGCGCATTAGTTGCACGCCCTGAACTTGCACGCAGGATTGCTTATGAATCACCCCAGAGGTTGCTTGACCTTGAACGATGGGGAGCGTCGTTCGACAAGAAAGATGGCAAGTTTGTGCAAATACTTTCCGACGGCGCACGCTTTCCCAGGGCATGTGGCAAGGGAACAAACACCGGGCCCGAAATCGAGCGTGTTCTGCTAGAAAGAGCACGCGACCTTGGCGTTAGGTTTGTAGAAGGAGTTATGACCGCCGAGTTAATTATGGCTGGGGAGCAACCCAGTCGGGTAATTGGGTGTTGGGGAATTACCGAAGGTGGTAGAGAGTTGGCGGTGTTTAGCGCCCCAGCCATCATCTTAGCTACAGGTGGCGCTGGCGAGCTGTACTCCTTCAATGTTTTTCCTGAAGGCATGACTGGCGATGGCATGGCGATGGCATACAGAGCAGGGGCGGCGCTTGTGAACATGGAATTCATACAAATCGGTCCTTGCATCATCCATCCATTAAAGTTTGCCCTCTCTGGTGTTTTCTGGCGAATGAACCCTCGTCTTTTAAACGGCAACGGTGAGGAATTCCTGTCGAAGCGCATCCCAAAAGACATTAACATTGGGAACGCACTTACACTAAAAGGAGTTTCATTCCCGTTTAGTGTTCGAAATGAATCTATGTACATAGATATTGCTGTTTACGAGGAGATTGTAACAGGCGTGCCAGGTCCTCATGGTGGAGTTTATCTCGATATCTCACACAACTCATCAGCCGAAATCGAAACGAGAGCCCGCGTGCCCTTTGAGCATCTTCTGGCTCGTGGCATCGACATCAGGAAAGAACCAGTGGAGTTCGCGCCAAGCATTCAGCACTTCAATGGTGGAGTGCTTATTGACGAGCGAGCGTCAACCAAGATTAAGGGGCTTTTTGCGTGTGGTGAAGTGGCAGGTGGGCAGCACGGAGCCGACCGTCCTGGAGGAAATGCGCTAGCAGATTCGCAAGTCTTTGGGGCAATTGCTGGTGCCGAGGCGGCGAAGTATGCCATCGGACAAAAAGTTCAGCCAGAATTAGTCAAGGTGATAGCCGAACAGCAAGTTCGGTTTTATCAAGCCATTCCGGTGAATGAGCAGATTGAATGGGAGGCATTGCTCACGTCAATTCAAAAGGCGATGTGGAGAAATGTATCCGTCGTTCGTACAGAGTCGAGGTTAAGCAATATGGAGGCTTCAATTCGAGAAGCAAAATCTATTTTAGCCAAAGCCAGGCCGGCCAATATGCGTCACTATCTTGAGATGCGGAACATAATTGATGTTTGCCATATGATTGTAACGGCTGCCAAGACGAGAACAGAGAGCCGAGGAACCCACTATCGAGCTGACTATCCTAGAAGAGACGATGGCAACTGGCTTAAACAAATAATTCTAACGCGTGCTGATAAAAAGCCGCATATCAGCATGGAGAGGATTGAGGTCCCTAGCGATATTATCGACGGTCTTCGAACAGGAACGTTAGTGATGGATTAGCTTCTACCTTTGTATCCTTATGCCACCCCCTTTTAGAAGATTCTCAACCTCTTCCAACGTTGCCCAATTGAGGTCGCCAGGGATTGAATGCTTGAGTGCTGAAAATGCTGCACCATAATCCACGCCTTTACGAACATCGCCTGTAAGGTATCCGTATATGAAACCGGCTGTGAACGAGTCTCCTGCACCCACGCGGTCTATTAATTCGCAAGGGTATTTCGCGCTTTCATAGAGTTCCCCATGCGAATATGCAAAGGCAGACCAATCGTTGCGCAAAACTGATAGGTCTTCTCGCAAAGTTATTGCTACTACATCGAAACCAAATTTCTCATGAAGCTTGATAGCGACATCCTGGTAGCTGCTCTCTCGTATGCCAAAAACAATACCTGTGTCTTCCTCTGTGGTAATCAAGAAATCAACAAACTCCATCATAGGCACAAGGCAGGCGTTTGCTTCCTCAGGAGTCCACAATTTCTTACGGTAGTTGACGTCGAAGCTCACCTTTGCACCTGCATCTTTTGCAGCTTTTACAGCCTCCAAGGTTGCTTCCGCACATGACTTGCTCAATGCGGGCGTGATGCCGCTTACGTGGAAGATGCTACAACCTTCGAGTGCACTTTTCCAGTCGACCTCACCAGGAGCGAGCGTGCTAACCGCCGAGCCTGCGCGGTCATATAAAACGCTCGATGGCCTGGGGCTTGCACCAAATTCTAGGAAATAGATGCCGACCCGCCCTGATTTTGTCCAGACAATGTGCGAAGTATCAACACCTTGCTCGCGTGCCTTGTTGCGCACCAGCCTGCCAAGCGGATTGTCTGGTAGCTTGCTCACCCAGCTGCTTTTGAGCCCAAGCCGGGCAATACCCACTGCTACGTTTAACTCTCCACCGCCAACCTTTAAATCGAACGAGTTCGCCTGTTCCAATCTGTGGAAGTCTGGCGGCGAGAGCCTTAGCATTGCCTCGCCAAGGGTGACAACGTCTGCCATTTATTCTCTCCTTGAAGTGTGAAGTGTTCCCAGCATATTTAATCCCTAAATTGCTTAACTATTTGCATAAACTTTTGGGCTCGCTCTTTAATTTCTGAGAAATTGCCCTCATCCATCAATTGTTTGTTGATAAGGTCGCTGCCTACACCAAGAGCAGAGGCGCCGTTCTCAAGGTATGCCTTCGCTGTATCAAGAGTAACGCCGCCAGTTGGCATGAACTTTACCTCAGGAAGCGGCCCGTGAAGGTCTTTGAGATATGTTGGCCCCATAACGTTAGCTGGGAAGATTTTTACCATATCTGCTCCAGCTTGCCAGGCGGTAACAACTTCGGTTGGAGTCAATGCTCCTGGAAATACAGGAGCACCGAGAGACTTAGCTTTGTCAATTACGGCGAGATTTGTGCAAGGACTTACTATAAACTGTGCACCTGCTTGGATTGCATCCTCAGCCATTTCGGGCGTGAGAACCGTGCCTGCACCTAATATTACGTCATCTCCGATGTTTGCCGAAAGATGCTTGATAATTTCCAGTGCGTTCGGCACAGTAAATGTAATCTCTATGACGTTTACACCGCCTTCCAAGGCCGCCTCGATAGCCTTGAGGATTTTTTCCGCAGATTGTCCTCTTACAATTGCGGCAATTCCGCACTTTATTATCCTATCTAAAATCTGCTGTTTGTTCTTCATGTTTGCCTCCATCTCGAAATGTAGCAAACTAAAGCCAAAAAGGTCAAGTGTTTTATCGTTAGTCGTACCCAAGGTGGTTAAAATTATGGTAGAATATCCGACGTACGGAAAGTAACCTATTTTAGTAAGGAGAGATTATTATATGAGGTCTAGATTTTTTGCTTTAACATTGCTGCATGTTGCAATGTTGGGAAGCTTGTATGCTGCCGCTAAGCCAGAGTTTCGAGCAGTCGGTGTGCATACATGGATACCAGGCATGTTAAGCAAAGCTGAGCTCGACGATACAATACGATGGGCAAAAGATTGCAATATGAATGTGCTAGTTGTTCAAGCGCGCCGAACAGGCGATGCGTTCTATAATTCAGCAATAGAGCCCCGTTCAGCAGATATTAAGGAAAAAGACTTCGACCCAATTGGTTATGCAGTCGAGCAGGGCCACGCAAACAACTTTGAGGTGCATGCTTGGTTTAATGTCTTCCGTGTATGGGGAAGCTCCAAGAACCCTCCATATCCAAATCATGTAATCAACTTGCATCCTGAATGGCTGTGTAAGGATGTCAATGGCAATACTGCGTCGAAGGACGGTCGTTTTCTAGACCCGGGAGTCCCGGAAGTCCGTGAATACACAATTAAAGTGCTTACCGATTTGCTTACCAAATATGATATTGATGGCATTATGTTGGACTTTATTCGCTATCCTGGTCGGGAGTGGGGATACAACGACATTGCTGTAGCTAGATTCAACAAAACATATGGTAGAACCGGCAAGCCAGCTCCTGAAGACCCCCTTTGGGGACAGTGGCGACGGGACCAGGTTACGCAGATGGTGCGTGATATCTATAAGACTATTCAGAGGGTCAAACCTCATGTAAAGTTATGCGCTGCGACAATTCCTTGGGGCGATTGCCCATCCGACTTCAAGAAGACTGATGCTTACGCTTGGGTCTTTCAAGATTGGAGAGGCTGGATGCAAGAAGGCATTCTCGATGCAAATATGCCGATGAATTATAAAAATCCTTCCAAACCCGATCATCAGCGGATGTATCTCAATTGGCTTGACGGGATGAAAAGATGGTCATATGGCAGGCATGCTTACACGGAGAACATGGTTTTTTGCGACAACATTGAAGGAGCGATTGAGCAAATCAAGCAGGCGCGGAAAAAAGGAATTTTGGGCGTCTTTGGATTTGCCTTTAGTCAGTCTCAGTGCCGAGAAGCTCTCGGCAAGGCGCTGAAGGAGCATGTCTTCCAGGAGCCTGCTCCTGTTCCCGAGATGCCTTGGAAGCCAAAGGCAAAAAAGCAGGTGGATTCCAAACTTAAAGCTACCGGCAAGTAGCTTGAGGCACTAAAGTATGGCCGGAATATTTAGGGGAATTCTGGCGTCCGGTGCGTCGGAGCTGGGGATTCATTTGGATGAGAACCAGCTTGACGCATTTGATATCTTTACGTCTCTTCTTTTGGAATGGAACAAAAAGTTTAATCTCACCCGCATTACAAATCCAGAAGAGATAGCAATAAAGCACCACCTTGATTCTCTCGCGTTGCTGAAATTCGTCGAGATACCTCATAGTTCATCGCTCATAGATGTCGGCACGGGGGCAGGTTTCCCAGGGATACCACTAAAGATAGCATGCCCAGAGCTGAAGCTAACACTTCTTGACTCTGTTCGGAAAAAGCTTGTTTTCCTTGAAGTTGTTGTCGAGAAAATAATGCTAAAGGATGTTGAGCTGGTGCATGGGCGTGCAGAAGATATTGGAAGGGTACAATCTTATCGGGAGCGCTTTGATTTTGTTGTTTCGAGAGCTGTTGCACGGTTGAATGTGCTGGCAGAGCTTTGTCTACCTTTCTGTCGAATTGGCGGCTTATTCGTGGCTTACAAAGGGGCGCATATAGAGGAAGAAGTGGAAGACGCCCAAAGGGCGATTGGAATTCTAGGTGGCGAAAAACCTATCGTAAATGAGCTTGTGATTCCACACAGCGACGTGCAGCGTACACTGGTGATTGTTCGGAAGGGCCAAAGCACGCCACCAGCATATCCAAGAAAAGCTGGCGTGCCCGAAAGGAATCCGCTTTAGGAGGCGGTGATATGTCCAAAATAAGGATATTTATTGGCTTCTGGATTGCTCTAATAGTGTTCGGCATTGTTTTCCCAGGAGCCTTCTATTTAATTAGTAAATGGCTAGACAATTTACTTGGCCTTATGCCATTTCCGCCGGAGAGTGTTAATCAGTTTTTAGCGGCATTCGCTTTGCTGGTGGGCATTTTTTGGGTGCTTTGGGCATACTCTTATTTGCACTTTGTTGGTCGTGGCTCTCCCATCGAAGCTTTCGGGATTGCTTTGTACCCTACACAAACGCTTGTCACTACTGGTCCATACGCCTACACCCGAAATCCAATGGTTTTGGGCGAGCTTTTCATCTTACTCGGCATTGCCTTTGCGGCTCGCTCTCTAGCAGGACTGTTCCTCATCCCGGTGCTTGCGGTGGCGGCAGTTGTCTATCTAAAGTTATTTGAGGAGCCGGGGCTTGTCCGTCGTTTTGGTGAAGCTTATATAGAATACCGACGCAGGGTTCCTGTTCTTATTCCTAAATTTCGCTAAGCCATCTTGCGGCATCTTTAGCATGATATGTTAGGATAATGTCGGCTCCAGCGCGCTTGATTGAGGTAAGGACCTCCATTACCGTTTTATGTTCATCCAGCCAACCATTCTGTGCAGCAGCCTTAACCATCGCGTACTCGCCCGAAACATTATATGCCGCGACAGGGACGTTGACCACGTCCTTTACTCGCCTTATGATATCCAAGTAAGGAAGGGCAGGCTTCACCATCACTATGTCTGCGCCTTCCTCAATATCTAGCATGACCTCCTTGATTGCCTCGCGGGCGTTCGCAGAATCCATTTGATACGACTTGCGGTCGCCAAACTTTGGTGCGCTTTCCGCCGCCTCGCGGAATGGGCCGTAGAATGCTGATGCATACTTAGCTGAATATGCCATTATCGCAGTGTCTTCGAATCCATTTTCATCTAGTGCCTGCCGAATTGCCGCAACTCTGCCGTCCATCATGTCGGAAGGCGCCACAATATCAGCTCCGGCTTGTGCATGGGATACGGCAACTTTGGCAAGAAGAGGGAGTGTGAGGTCGTTAACTACTTTTCCATCTCGAACAATGCCACAATGACCATGGGAGGTATACTCACATAGGCAGACATCAGTAATTATGAGGAGATCATCCACGGCTTTCTTGATTGCTTTTATTGCTTTTTGGACAATTCCGTCTGGAGCATATGCTTCTGTGGCAATTTCGTTTTTCGATTCTGGAATACCAAACAACAAAATTCCTGGGATGCCAAGAGCGCGAATTTCCTTTGCCTCTTCGACTAATCGGTCGATGGAATAGCGTGCGCATCCTGGCATTGGTTCGATTTTCTCGCAAATTTCTTTGCCGGGCACTACAAAGACAGGGTAGATGAAATCGTTAACCGAAAGCTCCGTCTCGCGCACTAACCGTCTGATGGCTTCTGAAGTCCTAAGTCGTCTTGGACGAACTTTTATCATTAGCGTCTACCTTCTCTCATCCAACTTTTTATAAACCCTTAACAGAGAGGTTCTAATATCTTTATTGCATGTTTGATATCAATGATTTGTTGTTCGCCGCTGATTTCTCGCTCTATTGTAAGTGCACCTGAGAATCCAAACGACTTCAGCTTCGGGATGAGCACTGGGAAGTTAACCCTTCCCTGGCCCAAAGGCTTCTCGATGCCGAGTTTTCCAGGATCGGTGGGATACTCCCCGTCCTTTGCATGGACTCCGCGAATATACGGGCCAAGAATATCAAGTGCGTCGATTGGGTTGGCTTTTCCATACATTAGCAGGTTGGCGGGGTCGAGGTTCACACCGAGGTTGTCTGTTCCAATGTCCTTGATGGCTCGAAGAAGCGTAATAGGCGTTTCTTGCCCAGTCTCAAAACAGAAATATATTCCAGCACGCTTGCAGTGTTGCACAACTTCCGATAACGCTTTGATTGTGCCTGCATACAGTGGGTCTTTTGGGCTCTCGGGTATGAAGCCTGCATGTGTGGTGATAGAGGGAATTCCCGCTTTAGCGGCGAAGTCGGCGGCTTTCTTCAGGGCATCTACTCGCATGCTTCGATATTCGGGAGGCACTAAGCCGATTGTTGCAGGACCATCTATGAAGTTCCAAACTGCCGGTCCAGGATATCCTGCCCAAACTGAAGTCACTTCAACGCAGTATTTCTCGCAGGCATTCATAAGTTCCCTCAGGGTGTTATCATTATATATATTAGGGTTCCAGCATGATACCTGACAAGTGGGAAGCCCCAAATCATGTACCTTCTTTATCTCAACCTCCGCGCCCTTCGCAAGCCCCACTATCACTCCCAAGCGCAACTTGTTGCTCATGTATTCTCCTCCTTCAGTATTCACTAGGCAATTACTTCAATAAATGGGCTTAAGTATCCTTCGCCTTTTTAATTTTCTGCTTCGTATTACTGGGAACGCCAAATGGCAGATCGCTGATGTTCGTTTGGCAAACTAATTTTCGTTTGCATTTTGACACAATTTGGGTATTTTTTCTCTCAAATCCCAGTAAAAGTATGGAAGAACTTTCCTTGGAAGCGGCGACACGAGAAAGGAGTTGGGCTATGACGGCTGTGACTATGCCCCAAGTTCGAGAAGATAGAACCATCCGACTTACCAAGCGTGAGATTGAGGTTCTATCGCTCGTAATCGAGGGGAAGTCGAGTAAAGAGGTGGCGGAGGAACTGTACGTGAGCAAGCGAACAGTGGACTTTCACCTCGCAAACATCTACGAGAAGTTGCAAGTAAGCAACAGAGTACAAGCCTACCGCAGAGCAACCAGCCTCGGCCTAATACCGCTCGAGCCTGCTGAGGTTAGATCGAAATAATCGCCCGAAGCGGTCTAACCTGCTCCAATTGGTGGGGTGGGAGTAATGTGCCGAAATGGCGAGTGTAGCTTTGCCGTGTCGCACTACAACAGTTAATCTCCTCCGATGTCGCATCGGGGGAGATTTTCTTTTTACAACGCTTAAATCAAGCCGAGTCCTCGCACTTTGCGACAAACTGGAGCACCTCAAACACGCATGCGAACAATGCATTTCTTGACCGGTGCGCTTCTCTCTGATATACTTAGCCACAAGAGGCTGATTCCATGAATCGCACGCGGCGGAAAATCCAGAATGATTCCCTAATGCAAGACATCGCCGGCATTGCCTGTATCACGTTCGGCGGCATCCTTTTTGTTGGAATCGTTGCCCCACAGAGCGGTCTGCTTGGAGGAGCACTGGGCGTTGGAGCAAGGATGATCGTCGGCCTTGGCGCATATGTTGTGCCCTTTCTCTTCATTATAGCAGGCGGCGTTCTTGTCACAGGTGCGCCCCGCTCGACAACAACTACAAGGTTAATTGGTTTCTTTCTTCTTTTTTTGGTATTTGTGACATGGTCGCAATTTGCTCGCACTGCAAGTGTGACAGCACTATTCTCCCAACCGAGAATTGACCCGCAGGACGTTCAGCTTGGGGGTGGATACCTTGGCCTCGGCATGGGATATCTCCTTGAATTAATACTTGGGCGCATAAGCAGTCACATCTTCCTAACAGCTGTATTGATTATTTCACTTGTGCTGATTACAGGTGTGCCTTTTATGATGTTAGTTGCACTCCCTGTTGCAGGCATACGGCTACTATTTTCAGGCAGAGGAAAACTGCGAGGGTTTGATGTCCGGCGGCCAGTCGAGCCAGAGCGCAACGGTTCTGAGAAAAAAGAACGTCCCAAAGTGCTTACCATTCTTAAAAAGCCGCTGGTCGTCAATGGTGAAAAGTCAGACGTTGTCACAGGTGCGGTTGTTACAGGCAAGATAGACCACGGCCAGTCTGCGGCCGCTCGACCACCTCAGGAAAGCGATGCTGAGTTCCAGTTGCCGCCCGTCACCCTATTAAATGAGCCGCCACCACCGCCAAAGCGAATTCAATCCGAGCTTAACTATAAGATTGATGTTATTGAACGCACACTTGAAGAATTCAAAATAGAGGCAGACGTTGTCGAAGTTTGTCACGGCCCAACGGTAACGCGGTATGAGATTCAACTTGCGCCTGGAATCAAGGTCAACAAAATTGTGAGCCTAGCAGATAACCTTGCAATGGCGCTTGCAGCAATTGATGTTCGCGTGGAAGCGCCCATTCCAGGGAAGTCAGCGATTGGCGTTGAAGTGCCGAATAGTAATCCCGGTATAGTTACGCTTAGAGAAGTCATAGACAATGAGGAGTTTTGGAATGCACCTTCAAAGCTGACGTTCGCGTTGGGCAAAGATATTGCCGGCGAACCGAAATTTGCCGATTTAGCTAAGATGCCGCATATGTTAATTGCTGGCGCTACCAATGCTGGGAAAAGTGTATGCCTTAACTCAATGATTGCAAGCTTGCTTTTCCGAGCCACTCCGAAAGAAGTTAAGTTTATATTAATTGACCCAAAGCGAGTTGAACTCAGCTTATTTGATGGAATTCCACATTTATGCACGCCAGTTGTGAGAGATATTAGGCAGGCGGCAGGGATACTCCGTGCGACCCTTAAAGAAATGGAGCGGAGGTATGACCTCTTTGTTCAAATGGGTACGCGGAACTTTGACGGATACAACGCGAAGGTGAAGCCCGAGGAACGCCTCCCATATTTGGTTTTAATAATTGACGAGCTTGCCGACCTAATGATGCAGGCTGGCCCGGAAGTAGAGTTTGCGATTTGTCGCCTAGCACAGCTTGCCCGTGCCACTGGCATCCATCTCGTAATAGCTACTCAGCGTCCTTCGGTTGATGTGGTTACCGGCACTATTAAAGCGAATATCTCATCCAGGGTGGCGTTTGCAGTTAATTCGCAAGTAGATAGTCGCACAATCCTCGATATGGGCGGTGCGGAACGACTTATTGGCAGAGGTGACATGCTATTCAAACCTATTGATGCTGCCAAGCCTGTTAGAATCCAGGGTTGTTTGATTACCGAAAGAGAAATCGAGTCGCTTGTTAAATTCCTGAAAGACCAGGGGTCGCCAGTATACACAATGGAGCCAGCTCAAATCACCGATGTTGCTGGTGCCGCTGACGATGGAGTAAAAGACGAATTCTACGAACCAGCAGTGCGATTGGTAGTGACCCAAGGCTACGCATCAACATCAATGATTCAAAGGCGTTTCAAGATTGGCTATACTCGCGCTGCGAGGATTGTTGATGCAATGGAAACCCAAGGTATCGTTGGCCCGCCCGATGGCGCTAGGCCAAGGGAAGTGCTAATCACAGCCGAGGACTTGGACCGTGTGCTAGGCGGTGCTACTTTCGGAGAGGAAACGAACAACTTCGACGAAGAGGACAATTAATCTTTAGATAATCAATGGCTAAAATAGGAGTAATAAATCTCGGTTGCCCAAAGAACCGCGTGGACGCTGAAGAAATACTTGGGGAGGCTGATAAGGCGGGCTACGAAGTTGAGAACGACCCGTCGCAGGCAGACGTCCTCATTGTAAATACGTGCGGTTTCATTGAGAGCGCGAAAGAGGAATCCATCACAGCAGTTCTAGACGCCGTCCGTTGGAAGGCAGAAGGCGCTTGCCGGTCTGTAATAGTCACTGGATGCCTTGCACAGCGGTATGGCGATGATCTCGCCAAAGAGCTACCCGACGTTGATGCCGTTATTGGCTTGGGTAGGTCGAGCGAGTTTGGCGAGATAATAAAGCAAATTCTCGAAGGCGAACGCGTCGTCGAAGTCAAGCAACCCGGCAAATGGTGGACAATACCAAGATGTCGCATACTTTCGACGCCGCCGTGGACTGCATATTTAAGAATCGCCGATGGCTGCGACAACAGATGCTCATACTGCGCAATTCCAGATATTAGGGGCAACTTTGCAAGTAGGGCTGAAGACGATATCCTTGCCGAAGCTGAGGGGCTCGCCAAGCTTGGCGTGAAGGAGCTTAATTTAGTTGGGCAAGACATTACCAAATATGGCCTCGACACCAGTAATGAATTTCGTTTGGCGAAGCTTGTCGGAAAGCTGGCTAGGCTAAATGGTATTCGATGGATTCGCTTGCTCTACTGCTATCCGACAAGGATTACAGACGAGCTGATAAGAACAATTGCTCAGAATGAGAAAGTCTGCAAATACTTGGACGTACCACTTCAACACTGTTCAGACCGAATCCTTAAAGCAATGGGCCGCCAAGGAACCGGCGATTCATATCGAAGGTTATTTGAGCGCATCCGTGGCGTATGTCCAGAGATTGCACTAAGGACGACTTTCATTGTTGGTTTCCCTGGCGAAACCGATGAGGATTTCGAAGAATTGCTTGCGTTCGTGCAAGATATTAAGTTTGACAGGCTGGGAGCGTTCGTTTACTCGCCTGAGGAGGGCACGCCTGCCGCAAGTTTTGACAAGCAAGTAGACAAAGAAACTGCGAACAATCGACTTCATAGGTTGATGTTGTTGCAGAAAGAAATATCGAAGGAAAAGCACCAAATGCTCGTGGGGACAACGCTTGAAGTGCTAGTTGAGGAGAATGACGGTCGGCTGGCAGTCGGGCGCTCCTATCGTGATGCGCCTGAAATAGATGGGGTTGTTTACATAGAGAATTGCTCGGGAAAGCCTGGGCAATTTATTCAGGTAGAAGTTATCGAAGGCAGTGAGTATGATCTGTTTTCGCGTCCAGTCAAAGCAAGCAATAGGAGAAAACATAATATGGAGGTACTGAATTGAATAACGCGACTATTGAAAACCAAATAGAACGGGATGCAATGCGTTTTCTTGAGGACAAGGTTTATGTGGTTTTGCTTGGTTACAAGGAGCCAGTAAGATCTGCTGACATCGCAGGTGCACTTGAGGATAAATATTCGGCAAAATTAATCAGGCATGTGTTGGCTGCAAGTCCGAGGTTTGCCCAAATTGAGCGCAAGTGGGATCTTGAGGTGCGCTATGAGGATAAACAGCGGCCAATGGAGCGCGTGTTGCGCGAAATAATCTCTTGGTGTGGGCGCCCAATGTCAATTCAAAATATCGCCAATGAGCTTTCGCAGGTTTACGAACGTCCTGCTGACTACTATGAGCTGCTACTGCCAAGACTACTCAATAACGAAGAAAAATATTTTAAAACCGAAGACAACTTGTACGGGCTTTGTGAATGGCTGTTTAAAATAACCTCCGAGCTCGAAGAAGATATTGTCTTTGATAACGAGTTAAACGAGGATGAGATTCATTCTCTAGAAAAAGTAGCGGCGAAAGTTGATTGGACCGATGAAGACATTGCACCGCAAGTTGCAAAGTTCGTAGATAACGTAAAGGTGCCGGTCAGCAATAAGCTTATCTCATTCTTCCGTTGGCGTGCGATTGGTGAGGACCTAAACCCGGCCGAGTTCTACAATGAACTATGGAAAAGTGACATGCTTATTTGGATGTCTGATGGGCGCTGGGCGACTAAAAAGATTACCGAAGGCTTTGAGAAAATACTCCGCGATCTTGCCGATAAGCTTGAGGAGGAAATAATTGAGGAAGCGCCGCCTGAAGTGGTGGAGCGTGCCGAAATTGAGGAGGAAGTTCCGCCAGCGCTCACACTGACTATCTCGGAGAGAGATCTCGATGAGGTGGCAGAAATTGTATCAGCTGAGGGCGAGGCTAGAATACAAACAATTCTTGAGAAGATATTTGAAATCTCGCCGCGCGACCGCGAGTATGCAATAGCCGCTGAGGGATTGAGTGATGCTATGCGTGCTGACCCTCGATTTGCGTGGATTGGCGGCGACCGCTGGCGGATGGCGGATACGATTCCTGAATATGTCAAAATTGTTCCACCTGAGTTAGTAATCCCGAAGTACTCGTTCGAAACATCAAGCGGCGAAAAGATTGATGTGGAATTGGACGATGAGGGTCTGGAAGGAACGCTTGCAGTCGAAATCAGAAACCCGCTAGTTCAAGATGTTGGCGACGAGGAAGAGATTACCGAACAAGATAAGCTTCCCGTCATGGATTCAGCTAGGTGTGTGCTTAAATATCATCACTTAAAACTTGGAACGTTCCCACTATGCCAGATTCCGAAGACCTTTTTCCCTTTGGGGCCAAAATTGATACAGGTAACGCTTTGTAGTGAAGACAAGCGAGCGGATATATGGGTGAACCGTGAGACCAGCCTAATCTACGATATGGCTCCGTGGTATTCCGAGGATATGCCCGAATCTGGCGCAGTGTTCGAGTTGATTAAGACCGATAAACCCGACGAGTTTAAATATGTGTATGAAGGTAAGACTGACCCGCTCGTGCATATCCCTTCAAACCGTGTTGCCGAACTTCTTAGATTGAAGCAGGAGGTTGAGGCCGAGCCAGTCTCGACGTTCGAGATTATGTGCCGCATTATGCCTGCACATAGGAAAGGCATAGAGTTTGTTACGCTATTTACAGAGGTAAACTTGGTGAGGCGGGCAACACGCCGGTTGGTAGCAAGCATTCTAAGTTCATATTATGCTTTCTACCAGAAGCCTAATTCGGCGCTCTGGCACTTTGATGAGAAAAAGGTTGACCAGGGCTTTAAAAAGGCCAAAAGGAAGTACGTGCGAAAGGAAGATTGATGAAAGAAGTAAAGGTAAGGTTCCCACCAAGTCCAACAGGTTTTGTTCACATTGGAAATATTCGGACGGCGCTCTTTAACTGGCTTTTTGCTAGGCATAGCGGCGGTAAATTTGTGCTTCGTATTGAAGATACGGACAGGGCCAGGTTGGTTCCTGGCGCCGAGGAAGAAATTTTCGAAAGCCTTAGATGGATTGGCTTGGCGTGGGATGAGGGGCCAATAGTTGGAGGAGCCTATGGGCCCTATGTACAGTCTGAGCGATTGGAGATTTACAAAAGGTATGCCGAAGAACTGCTTGAGAAAGGCGCTGCTTATTACTGCTTTTGTACACCGGAACGATTGGAGCAGATGCGAAAAGAACAAGAAGCTCGAAAAGAGCCTACTGGATATGACCGCGCCTGTGCTGCCCTTACTGCTGATGAGGTTAGGGCAAGATTGGAAAAGGGAATCCCGGCAGTTATTCGCTTTAGAGTTCCCGACACCGGACAGACAACCATCCAAGACTTGGTTAGGGGCGAAATCACCTTCGAGAACCGCTTGCTAGATGATTTTGTGATTATAAAGTCCGATGGATATCCAACTTACCACTTTGCCAGCGTAGTAGATGACCATGAAATGCGCATTACCCATGTTATTCGTGGCGAGGAATGGATATCAAGTACGCCAAAGCATGTGCTTATGTATCAAGCTTTTGGGTGGGAGCCGCCGCAATTCGCACATACAACTTCGATTCTTGGGCCAGACCGCACAAGGTTAAGTAAACGTCATGGAGCAATGCGTTTCCTAGAATATAGGGAGAAAGGTTTCCTTCCGGAGGCTATGGTAAACTATATGGCACTTCTGGGGTGGTCTTCGGGCGAGGACCGTGATCTTTATACAATCTCGGAACTAATTGAGCGCTTTAGCATCGAGGGAATTGTTAGAAACCCAGCAATCTTCGACATCCAGAAGCTTGAATGGATGAACGGTGAGTATATACGTAAGGCAGACCTAGGCCGTATTGCAGACCTTTGCATTCCATTCCTGCGCCAGGCAGGCTTTTTCCCGGAAAATCCTACGGTAGAGGACGGGGCATACTTGCGTGAAGTCGTTAATCTTGTGCGCGACCGACTTAAATATTTGGCGCAAATTGTCGAATTTGCTGACTTCTTCTTTATGAGCGAGCTAAGCTACGAAGAAAAAGGTGTTGAAAAATGGCTGCGGCAAGATTACGTAAAAGAACTGCTCTGCAAAATGCTTCCTGCAATGCGTGAGATACCAGAATGGACGACCGAATTGATAGAAGAAACGGCGCGAAAGGTCGGGGAAGAGATGGGTCTGTCTGGTGGTTCGGTAATCCATCCGCTTCGCATGGCTGTCACAGGGCGGACAGTGGGCCCTAGCCTTTTTGAAACAATGCGTGTTCTAGGTCGCGAAAGAGTTATAAGTCGTTTGAGCCAGACTCTGGACCTGTTAACTAGAAATCGGCTCTAAAAAGTTTCGCGGCCTTTGAGACATTGAAAAGTAAAGCGGGGTAATAGCGGGAAAAATTCAAAAGGTTTGCGATGCCCAGCCTATTTTGGTTTGCTGCTCCATTCCGAGGATTCAGTGTTTGAACCATCTTACAAAGAACTCCAAAGAACTGGTGAGCTGCATGAGCGTGTTGAAGCCGCATACAGGCTCATGACGCCTGCGTGCGAGCTATGCCCGCGATGCTGTGGAATCGACCGCCTTGCAGGTCAAGTAGGCGTTTGCCGAACCGGAAAGAATCCGGTTGTTTCAAGTTATGGGCCGCATTTTGGGGAGGAACCACCACTTGTAGGTTACAACGGGTCGGGCACAATTTTCTTTGGAAACTGCAACTTACTTTGTATTTTTTGCCAGAATTATGAAATAAGCCAGGGTGGCGTTGGGCACGAGGTAAGAATAGAGAAGCTCGCGGAAATAATGCTGAGTCTAGCTCGCCAGGGTTGCCATAACATCAACCTTGTTACACCGACGCACCAGGTGCCGCAAATACTTTCTGCGTTGGAAATAGCAGCTGAGATGGGTTTGGATATCCCATTAGTATACAACTGCGGCGGATATGAACCAGTAAAGCTTCTTGCCATCCTTGACGGTATTGTTGATATATACATGCCAGATGCAAAATATGGAAGTAACGAGAAAGGTCGCATCTTCTCAGGTGTGCCAGATTATTGGGACCGGAACCGAGAAGCACTGAGGGAGATGCATCGGCAGGTGGGTGATTTGGTGGTTGATGACCGGGGAATCGCGCTTCATGGGCTGATTGTTAGACACCTCGTTTTACCGAATAACATGGCAGAAACCCAGAATGTGCTTCATTTTATTGCAAATGAGATAAGCCGCGACACCTACATAAATATCATGGACCAATACAGGCCGTTGGCAAAAGCTATTGGTCATCCCACTATAGGGAGGAGAATAACCTCTGAAGAATACCGAGAAGCCCTTCGAATTGCTCGTGCCGAAGGTCTATGGCGGTTTGCTGAGTGATATTTACATCCTTTCGGAGCTGAGGTATTGAGCTAACAACGTTTAAGCTTGGCTTCTACCAATACTCCGGCCCGAGAATGCGAATTGTCCTTGGGTATGGTTCCCAAAGTACCCCTGCTCCAAAGAGCGGTACCACATATCTCGGCGGAATGTAGGTTATCCCACCGTATACATAAGAAGAAATTGGCAGGCAAATTGGCACGCCATTCAGTAGTGCCCTCTGAGTTCCCGCAAATATCTCAAGTGTGACGCCAGGCTGTCGAAAAATCACCGAGCGAGGTGTCCATACTATGTTAGCCCCTAGTGCATCGAATACTGGTCTTGCTGGCAGAAGCACAGTATCTCCAATCATATACGGTATTACCGGTTCTGGAAGAGGTTGTCCGTTAATAATCGGTTGCAAAGGTTTTCCTGGGCGTGGCACAATAGCTTCAGTCTGAGATTTACACCCTATGACATTTACTGTTATGGGAGCAATCTGTGGTTTGCCAATTGGTTTGCCGCCTTTCAACAAGGCTGGTGTTAGTGTGTAGCTGCCTTTGTCGATTATCGTTAAAAGACCGGTGACGGTGATTGAATCGCCAGGCTCAAGCGTTCCGCGAAATCCCCATCTATAAGGATATCCGTCATTTCCGCCGTTTAGAGAAACGCCGACCATATACCGATCAGGTTGGGATTCGTAGCCAAGATCTCCAAATGTCTTTTGCGATGTATATGTCATGCCTGAGAACGGTCGTTGAGAAGAAATTGGCATTGATGCATTGTTTTTGATGTTAAACACAATTCTGATTGGTCGGCATTGTTCGGTGATAGTTGGTAGAACCATGAATCCTGTCAGTGCTACGGTATTTCCCGTTAGCACTGTGTTTTGTACCAACCCAGCTGAGCTAGCAGCGAATGGCGCGGTGAAAAGTAGCATGAATACCGAGGCAATTACTATTGACTTCTTCATTGCCATCTTCTATCGCCTCACATTTGTTCCCAATTTTGTATATTCCTTTCCTTAAAGAAGATGAAACAAGATAAGAGGCAGACTTTAGAAGGGAATGTTACAGCACGTTTTATGTGCTGAAGCTCTTAAATTTGCAAACGAAGGTCACGCCTGGCGTAGATGTAATGCTTACTCGAACAACCTTTGAGCATTTGCTTCAGCTTTTGATAAAAGCTTAAGTATTATTCAGTTAACCCGATTGGTTTTCTTGCATACTGCTCGGTCGCCGGCAACCAGCTTTGATTCATCGGCATAGAAATAAATGAGGATTATTTTTATGATAACCGCCAAAGGAATCGCTACGAGGGCGCCCACAACCCCAGCCAGACTGCCACCAATGAGAACCGATAATGCGACTGTTACTGGCTCCAACCCAACTGCTTTTGACATTACCAACGGGGCTAAAAGCACATTCTCGGCGACCTGTACTAATATTGTAACACCAGCGGCTTTCAAAGCGAGCACAGGGTTTATCAATACTGCCACCAGAGTGACGATAATGGTTGTCAACACAGGCCCGAAGGTCGGCACGATTTCCAAGAGCCCGGCCACAACGGCAAAGACAACCGGGTATGGCATTCCTACAAGGTAGAGGCCAATTCCAGTTACCAAGCCAACAGTAAGCATTAGAAAAATTTCGCCTTTGAGAAAGCTGCGAAAAGCTTGTCCGGCACAAGTTAATAAGTCATCAATACTTTCCTGGTGTTGTCGCGGTGTAATGGCGAGAATCATTCGTCTGTATCCGTTTGCGTTTAGTAGCATGAAAAAAGTAAGTAATGGAATAAAAATCAAGGCAAAGAAACCGCCGAACAAAGCTGAAACAACCGGCAGAGTCAGGCTCGTCAATTTAATTGCTGCTGTTTGGAGTTCCGTGAGCCCTTTGTCAACCAATCTCCGCCATTGTCCAGGAAGCGCAAAGTATCGCTCTTGAAGGTTGTCTAAGATGTCGCGTGCTCTGGATAGATAATGAGGTACAGAGTCAATAAATTGCTGAAACTGGTTGCTTACAACGGGCGCTAGCAGACCTGTAAGCACGATGATAATAATGACGATTAGTAGATAGACGGTGAGGATTGCGAAGATTCTTGGGAGTTTTTTTTCCAGCAGTCCAACAAATGGGGCGACGACAAAGGCAAGCAAAGCAGCAAGAACAAAAATGACGAGAACATCCCAAAGAAGATAGAGCAGGGCAATGCTGGTTGCAATCAAAATTAATGGTGTCCAGGATCTTGCGTATTCGGTTTGTAATTTCGGCATTCGGGCATCATCCTTCTTTTTGTTTAGTTCGCTCTATATATACGGAAGCTACCTCTGCGCCTAGAACGCCTATTAGAGATGTATAGTATATCCACAAAACCAGAATAACAACACCTCCAAGTGTGCCATAAACAGCATTGAAGTTGGCAATGTTTGTGACGTACCACTGAAAACCGTACTTGGCAATCTCGAACAAGATGCCTGCTGTTAATCCTCCTAATATTGGCCCGCGAAGGTCAACATCTGCCAACGGAAGATATTTATAAATTAAAGTAAATGCTATAACCGAAATGACAAAAGGAACAAGTATTCCAAAAAACACATTCCATGCAAGTTGAAAATCCACAAGCTCTTTGCCTAGTAGCTTGATGTCAAATCCTCGGATAATGTCTGCTAATGAGGACATGCCCACAGAAAGTATAAAAAGAATACCTATTATGATTACCATAGCCAAAGCAGTAGCCCTTGCACGAAGAAACCCTATGCGCTTCGTGCTACCCAATGCAGTGTTAATCGCATGTTGCAAGATGACAAACACCTGACTTCCTGTCCACAGTAAGGCTAAAATTCCTATGCCACCAAGAATGCTTGATTGTTTGCTAAGAAGAACTAGATTTCGCTCTAGTTCCTCGCGGCCGACGGGTATGAAATTCCTTACAAAAGTTATAACCTGGTGCCTTGCTGATTCAGAGCCTAAGATATAACCTAAAACTGCAATTCCTAGTAGGAGTAGCGGTATAATGGAGATTAACCCATAAAAGGCAATCGCAGCCGCGAATAATGATCCCCTATCCTTGCTGAAATTGTCCATGACCTCTTTGGCGAAGCCATATGTCTGTTTAAGCAGTTTGGCCATTCTGCTTTCCGTTCCAGTTGCTGGTGCCGATTCTGCCCTTTTGGCAATATTCCTTTAGGCTATATTACTGGCCATGGGGTTGATTTACCTTCTAACAGCTATCTTCCAGGTTGTTTCCTAACTGTTATAGTGTATGCTGCTACTTCCTCGCCTTTCTCATTTAGCACACTGGCTGTAATTGTATAGACTAGCGGATGTTCTGGAAGTCGGTAAAAACTTGATAGTTGCCCATAATCCCAGCCTTTGTCGAAAGGTATATTTTCCTCGGCCCCTTCCCATGGCACAGTAATTGGCAATGGAGAGGTTCTGAAGCGGCCATCAGCGTCTGCAACCACGTCTTCTACGGCGGTAATACCTTGAAGAGGGAGACTGCCTAAGAGGTTCTGGTAGTAGCCGACTGTAACCCTAACTATCGCACCGGGTTGAGCGAATCCCTCAACAACTAGTGGACTTCTGACTTGCTGCCCTTGGCTAGGATAAGTTATCCTCGGAAGGTAGCCTCCAGAGGTAACAATACTAATAGGGCGCCTCGAAGTTACGCTATATGACCTGCCCTGTGGGTCGACGAATCTAACGGTGACTTTGGCTCCTTGGAGTACGTCCCCTTGTTTTACATTATATTCGCCGGTATATACGCCCGGAGAAGTCTCGGTCATGGGCACGTTTTCTGCAAGCCCAGGAATCGTATAAGTTGCAGTACCTCCTGGGTATGCTAGGAAAGTAATCACAAGTGTGTCGCCTTCTTTAAGCGGTCCTGTTGTATTAAGGCTTAGTGCCGCCTCGCTGTTTGGATTTGGTGGTTCAGGTTGTGAGACAACCCGAAGTGCTAGCGCTTCGTTGGTGCCCGGGATGATGCTCGCGATGATCAAATCTCCCAAGCGAAGGTCTGAAAGTTCGCCTGTGACGTCTTCAGGCAGCAGAATTTGTGTATCTTCAGAAATGGTGAGCGTTCTACCGGTATCAAGCGTTATACTAGACGTGCCGATTGATTGTACTCTTCCGCGAATTTCTTGATATTTTGCCCGAATGCTTCTAACAACTTTTCTTTCATCAAGGGTAAGTACAACTTGGTCGCCTGGTCTAATCTCCCCAAGCTTTACTTCTACGCCCCGCTGGCCGAGTGCTCCACGCACAATGACGGCGTTGCGGGCAACCGTGAATGTTACATCGCGCCCTTGGGTTCTTATCGTTATTCTAGGGTTGCCTGGAGATGGTATAACTCGAATGGCGGTTCCTCGCACGGTTTGCATTCCAGGCTCGGCTTTGGCAGACGGAGGTTGAGCCACTCCAGGTGGGGGATATAATATTCGGGGTGGTGCATATCTCCCTGGGAAAACCGGCTCGAGCCTAATCCTTTGTTGAACGGGGTCCCATATTACTGCAGTTTGGAACATATCTGTGAAAAATAATATTGGGGCAAAAGCATATCCACCGAACAAAATCGGTGGTCTGGCAAATAGCACCTTCTTGCCCAGTACCAAACCATCCCGCTGTCCAATTCTAAGAGTGCTCTTCCCCTTATCGGATGTCACGGTTAAAATTTTATTATAAGGATCCCAAGCTATGTCTCCCCCTAGGATATCAACAAGCGGTCGGATTGGCACAAGCGTTTCGCCCGAGACTACCACCGGTGCTATTTGGGTATTGCTCACAAGCTGATTTCCTAAATATACCTGAACACCTTGTACAGCGCCCGAAGACAGTATGGCTAATGTGGTAAAGAAAACAATTTGCAGCAAAATCCTTTTTGGCACCATTGCAACTACCTCCTTATATCAATCCCTTATTGACTGCATAGATTTTTGATTTCCGTTTCTTTTAAGCTCAGATTAATTTTTTCTTCGACACCTGGATGAAAGTCGGTGTCGCGCCGCTAGTTCATCAAAAATACGCTGTTCTACTTCTAATGGGTCGCCAATACCGTTGACTGGCACCAGTATTTCCTCAATTTGGTAATAATTTAATACAGGTTGAATCTCCGTGCGAAAAACCTCAATGCGTCGTCGAATGAGCTCTGGCGTGTCATCCTTACGCCCACGTTCAATAAGCCGTCTTGTTATCTCTTCATCGCTGACAACCAAGTAGATAACGGCATCCAAATGTTCGCTTCTCTTCTGTAACAGAACGTCGAGATCTAGTGCCTGCTCGAGAGTCCTTGGAAACCCATCGAGGATATACCCATCCTTAACGTGTTCGATTTCTCGTTCCAAGATGTAGTGGACTATGTCGAGTGGCACTAGGAGACCTGCTTCCAAATAGCATCGAATCCTCTCTGCAAACGGCGAATCTCCCTGAGCTTCAATCCGCAGAAGCCTTCCCATGTAGATATGAGTCAGACCACAATTTTTGCTAATCAGCTCGGCTTGCGTGGTTTTGCCTGAGCCAGGCGGGCCAATTATTGAAAGTTTCATCTTGCCACCAGCACCGAACATGGCGCATTCTGGATTATGTGCTTGCTCACGCTCCCGAGCAAAAATTCTCGAAAACCTCCCTTCCCGCGATGGCCCATAACAATCAGGTCGAAATTTCCTTCACGGGCTACCTGAACAATGGTATCTGCAGGAATCCCTTGTCTAATTTCAGTTTTTATCGGAATGGCAACCTCGTCAAAAATATTTTTCACAGTATTAAGGGCTGCACGACCTTCGCGTTCCTCTTGAATCTCAAGATAGCTTGTGTCCCGCCCAATAGTTAGAAGCGGCATAACGTATAAAACCAAGATGTCATGCCTTGTGCCGTGCGTAAGCTTAATAAATTGTCTTGCCGCTTCATAAGAAAACTCGGAGCCATCTGTACATACTAGAACCCGCATTGTTATTTCCTCTGGTTATAAAGTGCAACGTCTATTTTTGTTTATGGCCAGTTAGGACCTGAAATAAAACAAGCAACTTTTTGGGTGGTTGATATCCATTCGCTCTCCGCCTGTAGTTATCGTTGTTGGTGGGTTTTCGAAGGGCGTGGAGTTGGGTACCAAAAAAATGGCATTAATGGTTGCGGAATCCGGGGGATTAAGTAAAAAACATGCGCCTGACTGAAAGGATTAAGAACATAGTTGAGTTGAATCTGCAAGACTACTACATTCCTTTGGTTGTCCGAGCCAATGATAGCGTTCGCATGTTTCCTATGTACTACGCTCGAATCATTGGCGGGGACACAATTGCTTTCCCTGTCACGAATGCGACGGGCATAGAAAAGGCTCTCAAAGGATGGAGCAAGGCTTATGCTATGGTAAGCGACCGTGCGGGTGGATATGAGGCATACGTGCTTAAAGGCAGGGCACGGTATGAATCAAACGAGACTGATTATCAGCTTGTTGCAGAGATGAGGAATGTCGTTCCAGGTTTCCCGATTCATGGCGCAGTTGTATTTCGGGTAGAGGAGTGTCATTTAGCACCGCCACCCTAAATATCTGAATAGGAAGGATTGTCGGATGCGAACATCCTTAATCGCAATTTGTTTTTTAAGCGCAATTTTTGCGATGAGTTGTTCTTTGGTAGCAACAAGTCCGCAGATTGAATGGTCTGAGCCATCGTTTGCACTAAATGGTGCTATGAGCTCTGCAGCCGCTTTTTTTGGAATAATATCGGGCAGCAGCTTATATGACACAGCTGGAAGTTTAGGAGCAACATTTCAAAAAAAGATGGCAAAGGAAGGCAGTTACTATTTCTTCGCAGACATCTTTACCTGGATTGAGAATAAAGGTACAGAGTTCATGCCGCGCCGTGTAATCTATACTATTGAGCCAGGGTATACTACTCTAAGAGGTAATGCGAGGTGGCGCGCTTTCATAAAGCATCAATCTTTTCATGATGTTGATAGCTTTGACAATCTAAATGAAGCATACGAGCTCTATGGGCTAAGTTTTCAACAGCTTTCAGAGCCGATGTTGTACGTATCTGTAGGGAAATATTTGAACCGCAGAGTGGTTGATTACCGATGGGACCTAGCAACATCGGTAACTTGCAAAATTGGTTCACTGAAAAAGAATAGGATATATGGGCATGGCTGGTTACATTATGTGAGTGAACACCAGGGAAATATACTGAATCGTAAGGACTTTACCGACTATGCTCTCGAAACTAGTGTTGATTTTCAAAATGGTCTGGTAGCTTTTCTAAGATATGAGCTACTGCATGATATTGAAAGATTTGCTGGGACTGCCGACAACCATTTGATATTAGGCGCGAGATTTAAACAGTGAAGAATTGAAAATTACTTTTCTAAGGAGGGAGAAAAATGACAGAGCGAGATTTGGAACAACAGGAACGAGCTGCCGAACTTGAAGGCCGTTGTATCATTGATATGGATACAGCCAGGGAACAAGCTACCTGGTATTCCGTTGTTAATACAATTGCATTATGTTTAGGTTCGGGCATGGGAATTCCGCTGAATGAGTCCGATGCCCAAAATATCTTTGATATGATAGGGGTGTCGCCTGATAACCTGCCGCTAAAAAATCCCCAGCTGTTGAAAGCATTCTGGAAAAGTGGCGACCCCCATCTAATGAGGGATTTCAGTGAGAGAGACCTGGGGACTTGGAGATGGAATCCAGACAGCTTCGACCGCACTCTTGTACCTCAAGCGCAAGGATGGCCAATCATCGCGGAGTGTGAGTGTGCAAAGTGGTTTGCTGTGCCACAGGAAGCTGAGGTTCTGCCGGCTGATTTTCGCAATGAATGGAGAATCAACGGGCTTCTTTTGGCGACTATAGCGCGGCTTCAGTGTAATTTTGCCTTCGAGAACCTCAGAAACAATCGTGGGTTGTTCGCGATGCAAGCACAGCCAGGGAGTGTTCAGATTACCGACGCAAACGCAAACCTTGAAGATCAGGCATGCATGCTTTGGGCCTGCAGTGATGTGGCGATGTTGGCTGCAGGCGAGGGAGCGAATGCTATCTACAAGTCGCCGGATGTGAACCGAAAGTTCATTAACTTAGCAAACGAACTATTCGAGGCTATTGATGCTAATAAAGATAGCTTATTGGAAAACTCTTCAAACCCGATTCTAGGCCAGTCGGTAGCCATAGAAGCTTTGATATGGTTTGCATGCACTAGTGATGCTCAGGATCTTCGGGCAAGATCACTCTGGATGCTTAGGGAGTTTGCCGACAACCTTGTTCGGGCGCAAGAAAAATCCGAGATGGTTGGAAATACACTCATAGATGCTTGTTCAGCACTTCGCGCTTTGATAGAAGCATTCAGGGTAACAAGGGTTAAAACATATGCCCAAACCGCTGCTAAGATTTTCGACTACGTTGAGAGTCAATGGTGGCAGGCGCCGGCCGAAACTTATGCGCCTTCGCCATTTGCTAGCGAGTATACATTCAATGCCGATGACGTTGGCCAAATCCTTGGGGCTCTTAATGAAACAAGACTGTTCCTTCGCGCACGAGCAAACAGCCGTCTTGCAGAGCTCAGGCTGAGGGAATTTTTCTGCAATGTTGTAAACCTGTCGGGTTTCCAGATGAGCATGCCGAGCACTAACTTTATGCCTCAGTGGCTTAGGGATCGCGAGCCTTCGGAGCACTTCCGAAGTGGGAGTATACCTCTTCCCTCCCAAGCGAATGGAGAGCATGGAATAGCGCCGGTTATGGCAGGCGAGATTGGTTACGATGTTCAATCTGATACTTGGTCACGTCGGATGATCTTCGATACCCCAGCGGCAATGCATACGTGCTGCGAGATGATTTGGATTAACTGCAATGTAGTGAATGGATTTCCGGAGATTCGATTGGAGGAAGCGCCTTTGGCGGTCCGCCAGGCCGCTGGGGTCGAGGCAACATAAAGGCGGCTATAAATAAGGTGAATGGTACCTTTATGCCTGGAGAGAAAGACTGGCGCACTATAAATGAAGTTAGGGCTGAGGCGATTGTATGTTGCCGATGTGACTTGTGCTACACCCGGACGAACGTCGTGTTCGGTGAAGGCCCATCGCCGAGCGGAATGATGATAGTGGGGGAGGGTCCTGGGCGTGAGGAAGATGAACAGGGGAAACCCTTCGTTGGTGCAGCGGGTCGGGAGCTCAATAAGGTACTTTCTTTGGCTGGCTTGGACCGAGGGCAGATTTGGGTTACAAACATTGTTCGATGTCGCCCGGCAATGCGTGTAGACGATGTCCTTCGAAATCGGCCTCCACGTATGGAGGAGATCAAAGCTTGCGATCTTTGGATGAGCGCCGAGGTTCAATTTGTTTCCCCTAAGGTAATTGTATGCCTTGGTGCTGTTCCAGCCCAGGCGCTCATTGGAAGGAATTTTAAAATGGAGGATGGTAGGGGGCGTTGGTACCAAAGTAAATTTTCAATTCCAACCACTGCTACCTACCATCCAGCTTATGTCCTGCGCCTAAGGGGAGCGGACCGCGAGAGAATTGAGAGCTTGATGATAGTGGATTTTAAAACGGCAAGCTCAAAATTAGTTGGCTAGGAAGGCTAGATAGAGGTGTCCGATGGAAAATACAAGGGTGATTGGAGCGGAGCATATGGAAACGAGTTTTAGGCAAAGACCCATGGCGATTGTGATTATTGTAATTTTCTTGCTGGGAATGGCAGTGGGTGCGCTGGTTTGGCAGGCAAGCACATCTAGCCAGAACATCAGAGTAGCGGATGGGGCTTCTGCTCCAGCAGCATCCCAGCAAGATTTAAGTGCATTGGGCCCAGATGAAAGAAATGTCATTAGAGTGGCGCGAACAGTTGGGCCGTCGGTGGTGAGCGTCCTCAATATGCAGTCACCGAGAATTGGGGCTCCACTTGTGCGAGCTGGGCTAGGGTCCGGGTTGATAGTTCGAGAAGACGGCCTAATACTTACAAATGCGCATGTAATTGAGAATGCCGATAGGGTAGACGTCTCTCTTGGTGCTGGTGCGCCTATGACCGCCAAAGTGCTTGGCGCTGACCCAAGAATTGATATTGCTTTGTTGAAGATTCCACGTAGAGGACTCCAAGTTGCAAAGCTAGGTGATTCAGACAAACTTCTTGTGGGACAGCAAGCAATTGCTATTGGAAATCCGTTGGGATTTGAGAGAACGGTGACTGTTGGTGTGATAAGCGCACTTAATAGGGTAATTCCTGGGGGTGGTGCTCCACTTAGAGATCTAATCCAGACAGATGCATCCATCAATCCTGGCAACAGTGGAGGCCCCCTTTTGAATAGTAGCGGCGAGGTTGTGGGCATAAATACAGCCCTTGTTAGCGGCGAAGGTGGAGGAGGTCTGGGCTTCGCAATTCCAATAAACGTGGCGCAAAGAGCAATAAGCGATGTTCAAAAGTATGGGAGAATAATCGTGCCTTGGATTGGAATAAGCTATGGGGAAATTACACCGGAGATAGCACGAGCATTAGGCCTTCCTGTCTCAGAAGGTGTTATTGTAGCGGCCGTTGTTAAAGGAGGGCCTGCTGACAAAGCAGGTATAAAGCCAGATGACATTATAGTGCAGATAGGCGACCGGAAGGTAACGGGGTCTGCGGTTATCGAGAACTTTATCCGAAATGCGCGCGTTGGCCAAAAGGTAGAGATTGTGATAGTTCGGGACAGTGGGCGCAAGCAGGTAACTGTGGAGCTTGCTGAAATGCCTCGTGAGCTTGCAGTAAGGTAGTTGATAAGCGCTTTGTGAAATAGCATTTTTCACAAGAGGTCCATTTAGACGGCTTATCAAGCATATCTTTGTATTAGGGGGGTTGCAAGAAGAAGTATCGTTAGGATGATTAGCCCTATAGTAGTGATAAGTGCGATGATGTTAAACGCCCGCGAGTTGGTGTATTCCCCCATGAAGAATTGGTCGTTTGTAATCTTAAGGACGAATATGAGTATTATTGGCAGAAGGATGCCATTTAAAACCTGAGGATAGAACATAAAATGTAGCAACGGTAGCCCGGGAATCAGAACAATTAGGCTTGGAATGAGCAGAAAGAAAAGGAAAAGGCCAAAGAATATCGGAGCTTCGCGCGGCGTCTTGTCAAGTCCTGCTTCCCAGCCAAAGGTTTCTGCCGTAGCATAGGAGCTTGTAAGCGGAAGAATTACCGCACCTAATAGCGAGGCATTCAGAAGTCCTATGCCGAATAAAATGGAAGCAAAGCGTCCAGCGAGTGGTTGGAGCGCAAGTGCGACATCGGCAGCATCTTCAATTTTGAAGCCTTGCATTACCAATGGGTAGATCTTTGCCGCACATGCCACAATTATGAAAAACGCTATGAAGTCTGTAAAGAATGCCCCGACGTAAACATCGGCTCTCGCATAAGGAAGATCTTTGGCACGTAGACGCTTGTCTACAACGTAAGATTGGATAAAAAACTGCCCCCAAGGTGTGATTGTAGTTCCGACTACACCAACAAACATTATTAGATAAGGTAAGTTCCACTGTATATCTGGCTTTACTATGCTCACTAGGGCCTCGTTCCAGTTAGGACGAGCAAGAAATCCTGATGCAACGTATGAAAGATAAAGCATGCTAATGATTAGAAAGACCCTTTGCACACGCCGATAGTCATAGCGCGCAACAAGCATGAACACGCCAATTACCGAAAGCGGGATGCTGATATATTTGCTTATGCCAAAAATTTCGAGACTGCTAGCAATGCCTGAAAATTCAGCGGTAGTAGTTCCTATATTGGCGAGAAGCATAATAAGTATGGCAAAGGCAGCCCAGCGCGCCCCGAATTTTTCGCGTATTAGACCCCCAAAGCCTTTTCCAGTCACCATGCCCATGCGAGCGCCCATCTCCTGAGTAACACCTAGGCTAAAGGTTATAAGGATGAGCACCCAAATTAGGCTGTAGCCGAAATGTGCCCCGGCCAGGCTGTAGGTTGTAATGCCGCCCGCATCGTTGTCTGCGTTAGCTGCAATGATGCCTGGGCCAATAGCCGCTAATATTGGAGCCAATCTATGCCTGCTCAGTTTGTTTCGCATCAGGCGTCTCCGTAAGTTACGTTTCTACCTCTTCATGTTGTAGCCGCTGTTCGGGAGCAGTCTGCCTGCGGCCCGGCCGGCCATGCCATGCGTGTGCCGGTATGTGCTCCAACATATCGTCAACCGTTATAATGCCTTTTAGCTCGTTATCATAGTCTACAACCGGTAGCGCAAGGAGGTTGTACTTTTGGAAAAGCTCTGCTGCTTCCCTAAGACTTGCTTCGGGATGAACGTGGATTACCCTTGTAATCATAAATTTACCGATTGGTGTGTCTGGCTCGGCTACTATAAGATCTCTAAGCGAGATTACTCCCACAAGCTTATTTTCTTCGTTGACCACATAAAGATAGTAGATAGTTTCTGCATCGGGCTTGAGTTCTCGCAGGTAGTCAATTGTCTGCTGGGCTGTCATTGAGCTTGAAATAGCGACATAGTCAGTTGTCATCAGTCCGCCAGCTGTTTCATCCCCATAGCTGAGTAGCTCCCGAACATCTTCTGCTTCCGTTGGCTCCATCTCACGGAGAAGTTCCTCAGAGCGATCCTCAGGTAAGTCGCCTAAAATGTCGGCGGCTTCGTCTGGGTCCATCTCCTCAAGAATGTCGGAAGCCCGTTCGGGGTCGATGTCCTCAATAATTTCGGCCTGGATTTCGGGACTCGCTTCAGGGAGAACGTCAGCTGCTGTCTCGACGTCGAGACTCTCAATAACGTCGGCGCGCTGAGCAGGGTTCATTTGCTCAATGATGTCGGCGATGTCTGATGGATGCAGTTTGGAAAGCTTCTCAAGCGGTATTTTGAGTTTGATGGGCCCAGTGGCTCGCTCGAGGGTTTCAACATCATCCCAAGCAATGATTTTCTCGGGCACTTGGCGCTTGAACAATGCATAGAACAGGTTTGCTAGCCATTCGATGCCAAGCTCGCGGAGAAGCCCGCGAGTGGATGCATCTACCCCTAGTAGGCGTACTTGGCCTGGAGTTTCAATAAAACGCACGTCGTTCACGCGTACTACTTTATAGTCGTGAACATCAACAATTTGGCGGTCGAGAACTTCTTTCCTGAGCCAGATGTCGCCTTCACGGGGAGTGTATTCGGTGATTCTATCCTTGCGCACCACCAGGCTGATGCGGTCTACCTCTTCACGAACAAGTCGCCAGGGGATGATTTTTTCCTCACCGTTTCCGACGACTAAAGCAGAGACTATTGGCAATGGTTCGGCAGGCGTGACTATAACGTCACGGGCCTTCCCAATCGGTTCACCAACGCTGTCGAATACTGTCCGACCAAGCACCTGCGTAAGGAACTGCATGGTACCCTCCTTAAACGTTATGATGCCGGCCGAACGCGAGAGAGGAGAAAGAAGAAGCGAGGGTTAGGAAATCTAAGAGTCTAGGCTATCCCCCTCCTTTTGCCGCGCGCTCGGCGGCAGTATATATTACTATTGGCAGGGTCGGCTTCCACCAACCATCACCTCAAAAAACATTTATTACCAATTTTAACCGTAGAGAGTATACCCACATTAATGCTTGTTGTCAAGCATTACAAAAGTGCAATTTGCTTGTAACCTTGACTTTTCGAGATTGGAGGTTTACAATGGGGTTGAAAAATAAAAGGCACAGGGATACCACCCTGCGCCTTGACGTAGCTGGTGCCGAAGGCGAGAGTTGAACTCGCACGCCCTTGCGGGCACATGGTCCTGAACCATGCGCGTCTGCCATTCCGCCACTTCGGCAGGCAAGTAAAGTATAACAGTTTGCAGCATCCTTGTCAATTATTTTCACCTATTTTGGAGAATGGCTCTCTGTGATTCTTACTGTTACACCAAACACTGCAGTTGATAAGACATATACAGTTGAGAATTTCTCAATAGACCGTGTTCACCGACCCAGCGAATGGCGAATCGTAGCCGGCGGTAAGGGCATAAATGTAGCACGGGTTTACAAGGAGCTTGGTGGCGAGGCGATTGCAACTGGCTTTGTTGGCGGCCACAACGGGGAATTCATCCTAGAAGCTTTGCGGGCTGAAGGGCTGAAGGCAGATTTTGTGCGCACCAAAGAGGAGTCGCGCGTTTGCATAGCAATTCTCGACCCCGTCAATCGGACACAAACCGAATTGAATGAGATAGGCCCAAATATAACCGCCGATGAGGTTGAGAGGCTCAAGCTTAAGTTTGAAAGCCTTGTTCCTGGAATGGAGTTTGCTGTGCTTTCCGGCAGCACTCCTCCGGGCGTGCCGGATTCGATTTATCGGGATATGATTGAGATTGCTCGCCAGTACGATGTGCGCTGCGTTCTCGATGGCAATGGTGCTCCGCTTGCAGAAGGATTCAAGGCGCTCCCGTTCATGGCAAAACCTAATATCCACGAGTTGTCCGCAATTGTTGGGCGCCAACTTGGCACGATTGAAGAAGCAGCAGATGCCGCATGCGAATTCGTTAGGCAGGGTATTGAAATGATGATTGTGACCTTCGGACGCGATGGAGCGCTAATCGCCACAGATGATGTTGTTTGGCGTGCAAAATCGCCAGAAATTAATTTTGTCAGCGCAGTTGGGTCCGGCGATGCTTTAGCGGCGGCAGTAGTCTACGCTCTTAGCCAGGGTGCGGCGCCGGAAGAAGCTTTGCGGCTGGGAACTGCAGCTGGTGCGGCAAATGCGATGACTTACGGGGCGGGCTTTTGCTCTCGTGAAGATATCTATAGGCTTGCGGAGGAAGTGGAGCTGGAGCGTATTTAACAGGTGGTGTTGGAAATGGGATCCATACAGTTCCCCGAAATTTTTGTAATTATGCTCCTGGCGTTATTGTTTTTCGGTCCAAAGAAACTTCCGGAAATCGGGCGAACGATGGGAAAAGCAATTCGGGAGCTGAAGAAGGCGGCCAGAGAATTCACATCGTCGGTTGAGGAAATTACCGCAGATGATGAAGATTAACAATCTATAAAGAGAAAGGAAGTGACTTTATTATGCCACACGGTCAGGAACTGATAATTATCCTCGTGATAATCCTTCTCTTGTTCGGTGCAAAAAAACTGCCTGAGCTGGGCAGGTCACTGGGCCAAGGTATCAAAGAGTTCAAGAAATCGTCGAAGGGTCTGCTTGACGAAGACGAAGAAGAAGAGAAGGAAAAGAAGACAACCGAATCGGCTTAAGTCAAAGTGTGTCAGTTGACAACCATCACCATTAATGGTATAGTTTTACTGTTTCGATGGGCAGTACCTGAAATGAGGTGGATTTGATTGGGTGCTTTTTCGCTAATTTTGACCGTCGTGCAGTTTGTGAGCGCTCTCGTACTCATTGTATTGGTCATGCTACAAACAACTAAGAGCGAGGGCCTGACCGGTACAATTGGTGGCAAGGCTTCAGCAACTTTCAAGGGGAAGCCTGGGCTTGATGAAAAGCTTTCACAGCTCACAAAGTGGTCAGCAGTGGGTTTTGCAGTTACGAGCGCACTCCTTTATTGGATTAGCATAAGAGCTGGAGCGTAGATATCCTCTTGACCCCTTTCTTGAGGGACTGGCAAGGTCAAGCTTGCCGGTCCCTTTTGCTTAGACTCGCCTACAATTGACAGCCATTTGCAATTAGTATACAATTGTCTAGTACAACTTCACCCGTTCTCGAAAGGTTGATCTATTTGAAACACGTTTGCATTAAGAAAAATACCCGAACAAATGATCGACCAGATCCGGCTTCCATCCGAGGCAAATGCCCTGAGTGCGGCGAAGATCTGGTTTCCAGATGTTATTACTTAAAAGGCCGAGGATATTTAATTGTTTGGGAATGCTGGGGGTCTCTCCGCAACAAGCCCACATGTACTTACAGGCGTGTCCTGTGAATTGTCACACACATGGGCAATTCGTTGAGAAAATTAGGCTTTTTGCATCCTAAAATCTCAATTGAATTTTTCAAATAAGTGGCAGCAGGAAAAATCAGTTGATATTGCGGGGCGTTAGCAGGATATTTTTGAAAACAAACTGCTGATTTTCGAGCTATGGTGGAACCAAAAGTCCATTGTTGGCGTATTTAAAAGTAAAGGTTTACTTTGCTGTCGCTTTATAGCAAATTGTTTGCCGCCAACTTTCATGGAAGCCTTGCAATTCCTTTGAATAAACGTTATAATATCAATGGCGCAAACTGTCAAAACATTCCAAACCACGCTGTGATGGGCGCGTTAAGCGCGAATTTCTGTCCATCATAGCTGTCTAAAGGATGAACTTATCATGAGCATGACCAGGGATGCATACGCAAAGGAGGTTCTGCGAATCGCAGAAGCCGCTCTCTATCACAATGAGCACCCCGTTTGCCCGCATGACGGCTGCTCGGAAATACTCGAAGTAATCTGGACGTTTGCAAACAGGACTCGTGCGATTGTGTGCCCAGTTCATGGTCCGATATTCAAGGAGCAAGAGCACGAGCCATTCTCCGATCTGGATTGGGAAGCTGCTGAGGCACGAGTTGCTCAGAGCCGCCTCGAAGAAGGCTGGGACGACGGGGAAGATGAGGAGTTCGAGGACGACCTGGACGAAGGTTACGACGACTAAGCCTGTCCAGGGTAACGTTCGAGAAGTGATTCTTCAGCCCACTCTATTTTCTGGGTGGGCTGTTTGCTTTCTAAGGTTAAAGAAGCTTTGACTGAAAAGCATATTAGTTAAGCACCCTAAAATCCAAGCAGGGAAACATCAAGAGAAATTTCTTTGAAGCGGCTTTGCCAAGTAATTTTTGGTTCAATGCAATGTATTGTTTTAGCAATGGAAATTTCCGAATCAAAGAGCCTCCTATCCGAAAGGTTGTATCTTCCTCCAAATTCCACCTTAAAAGTTCCCAATGGAAAACCAATCTTTGCCGCGAGCTCATGGGGTATCTCGATTGGGTCGAACTTGAATGGTGTTGAGCCCCCAATGGCGTGGTTGGCATATACTGCCGAAATATATGCATTCTTGCCCATTGCTCGTGCCGCGGCCAAGCGGAATCCTAGGTCCGTATAGCTATCTCCGTTGTTATAGAATGACTGGCGGAACGAGATGGCAGGAGACAAATAAGTACGGTTGCCAATAGTGTAGGGTCTAAGCCACGCAATTCCGCGAATATCAAATCGGGTAGCTTTAATATGGTTCGGCTCCTCGATAAACTGCCCAATGCCAACTTGCCCTATGAAACTAAGCTTTTGTTCTTGTTTGGGAGGTGTTTCGGCACTCAAAAGACGTATCAACATTATTTCGGGTTGAGCGGCATCCTCCGCTTGTTCTTCCATATCAGTGGAATAGAACCTGTAGGTGATTTCAGGCAAGCGAGATAAGAGCAAATCTGATCTAAGGCCACCATAGTAAGGTTGTCTGTAAGTCAGATTTGCGCTGAACGGCTTTCCAGCAATCCTTTGGAATTCGAACCCGCCTTGGAACATTTGTCTTGTAGAGATTATTATATCCAGAGTTCCGGTGGTATTTGGCCCATATGAAAGATTGAACTTGCTGCCAGCGTGGAGACCATACGTTCTGCTTATGCCTATTTGTGGCAGTTTGAATTGTCGCTTTTTCTTTGTTAGTTTAACGGTGTATTTTGGGACGGAGATAATATGGTTGCCAAAAAGGTATATCGAGACGTGGCGGGCAGTTAACTTCTGCCCTGGGATGAAGGAAAGCTCGCGTGCTGCTAAGTAGTAGTGCGGTTTTGGGCGATCGCAGGTTGTGAAGACGGAGTCTGAAATAGTGTATTTTGCTTCTTGTGACTTTAGCTCCTTGCCTTTAAAATAGAAGTTATCCAAGACGGCTGTAGCGTCACTAGCTAGTCCCTCGCCAGTAATGAAGTTGTACGAAAAGCTGCCACTCTTTAGGAGGCGATCGCCCTGCCTGAACTCGACGCCTCCTATGGCTTCCAATGCTCCTGTTCCGGCATTGCCGCTGACTTTTTCTGCAATAAGGTCAATGTCGCCGTAGGTGACCTTAACATTGCCTTGTGCAGTAAAATCTTCGGTTTCGAAATCGTAGCTCTCAAAATCAGCTACGATGCGCACCTCATTGGGTTTATTTTCCTCCTCCGCGTGCGCTGAATGTACGGTTAGCAGTATGCTGAGGGTTAGTAGAAAGATTTTACGCACTGGTAAGCCTACTTTATGCGAAATCACGGCTTATTTCATGTTCTATTTGTTCGTCCAGCTTGTCAGAAGGAATTTGTCCCATGCTGAGGCGGAAGTCCTCATCGTCATAAAAGCGTGTTTGAATCACAATAGGCATTGGTACTGCATGACCAAGAATCAATGCTTGCTGCTTACTGTCAAGGGTTGCAAGCACGCCTCTTAATCCTGATGCGTTGCTCACGCCTGTCAGCACCGCGTCAATATCCCTCTCATCGTTTAATAGACAAGTTATTCGCGTGCCAACCTGCGATAATACCTCATCGTCAATCCCTGAAGGTCGCTGGTCCACAACTAACAGCGTCACATTGTACTTACGCATTTCGCGAGCGATTGTTCCAAATATTGTTTGATTCGCCACCGGCGGGCTGAGAAATTTGTGTGCCTCCTCTATGGTAATTATAAGGGGCGTCGGCTTTGACTCACTTCCACCCAGAGCTTCCTCAGTCTTTTTTACGTAGGCATCGTGAATCCGCCTAGTAAGTATGTTGGCGACCAGCATGTACCTAAGGGGCTGGGTATGCTGACCAAATTCGAGCACTACGTGTTTGCCATCATCAAGATAGCTCATTATTTGTTTGACAGCATCTATATCTACACGTTGCAAAGAATCATCAATTAAGAATGATTTACAGCTTTCGGTAAGCACCTTAAGTTTTCTCTGCAGTGCTTCCAAAGAGCGCTGGTGTATGTTGTTGGTTTGGCAAAATTCAACCATTTCTTCAGCGCTCATTTTTACTAGTTTGCTAAGCCACAAACTCTCCCCGAATTTATTTATGAGGGCGTATGATGTCTCCAAAGCAGTAGGGGCGAGATTAAGTTCATTTTGGAGGAGTATAATATCATCAACGGTTACCTGGCTGTAAGGAATTTTTACCTCGAAATCAACTGGTGCTCCCCTCCGCCTAGATGATTCAGGGTCGAGGGAAAACACAGCAACACGGTCCTGGAAATATTGCTTTAAGCCTCGAACTTCTGCCCTGCCGCCATCACTTTCAATCGTTCCCTTCCAACCGTATTCGCTGTGCATATCGAAGACTAGATTGACAGCCTTGCGGTTCTTGATGATGCCGCAGAGAACGATGCGGGTTAGGAACGTTTTTCCTGTGCCGGATTTGCCGAATATTCCGTTGCTACGTTCGACGAAGCGATCTAGGTTCAGACAGACTGGCGTATCTTCCATATCGAGTGGCGTGCCAATGTGGAAGAACTTTGGGTCTGCCTTCTCATCGCCGAATATCCGGCTGACATCTGTTTTATCTGCAGTAAAAACTGGGCTAAAGTGTCCAGGAATCGTTTTAACAGGTCGGAGTTCGCCTTCTGAACCCGAGGGGAGCATAAGCATCGGACGAAGTTGAATTGTTCCATATGTTGCTGTGCCGCTGATAACCTGGTGCATAAGTTCATTATCGCGCCTCGGAGGATTGTCGAGTAAGCCGCGGATTGAAGTCTCAAGCACAACGTCGGTAATCATCGAAAAGAATTCATGCTTTTCGCCCTCGATGACAACAAACTTACCTGCACGGATATCCTCGACCGATTGGTCTGGATGGAGTTTCATCTTAAGGCCTTCAAGAAGAGAGCCGCTCACCACTAAACCGATTTCTTTTCGACTGGGTGGAGCCACAAATCCCTTGTTTTCGTTTCCAGTGCGGTCATTCATGGAGCAACCCTCCTTATGATTGCTTCCAAGCGTTCATAGTCATCTTTTAACAGATTGGCAAGTTTTTTCCCAGCGGCAACTTTGAATTCAAAATCGTTTGGCTGATGTGCTCTTGCCGCTTCACGAATGCATGCCGCAATTACTTCGTCTGATGGGGCGTTGCGGAAACTTGACAACGTTCTAAGAAAGTCCATACTTTGTGTAATCGCACGAATTTCATCGGTGGTGCAAGGATAGACAAAATAGTGTATCTTAGGCGGCCGAGGCGGCAGGTACCGACGGATGCGTCCATTTTCTGAGAAGCCAATAATTATGGCTCTAAATTCGGTCATTAACAGCCATTCTGCAAGCTCAGGTTGTTCTTCCTTTAGCTTTTCTTCGTCTTTCCAGTAAGCCCTGGGCCGTCGGTTTGAGTCAACATTCATCGTGGCTGAGTGGTAGACGATGCCGAAGATGGCAGGTGGAATCTGTAATTCCTCCTCGCCTTCGACGAGCGATTTATATGATTGGCTGAAGGTTCCCTCCAAACGCTTCCATGGTTCCTCGAAGGGATCTTTTTCTTCTTGTGAGCTAGTTATGGTTGGCAGAGATTCCGGACTTGTTTGTTGCAAGTCGAAAGGAACCTTCACGAAGCTGCCGAATGCCGGTGGGGCATGGAGCTCGCGGCTCTCGGCAAGAAATTCCGTAGTTGTCGCTTCAATTATCTCGCCAATGCACTCCTCGGATGTCATCTTTTGCTCCTACTCTAGCTTTTTGATGCTATGTAAAAGAAAATGAAATTAGAATCCCTTCGATATCCTTTTCAAACTGTGGCTTACACGTACGCCATGCTTTACGAAAAAGTGCTTTATCAATTCGAAGAATTCAGCTTTGTCTTTTGCGGTAACGACTGCTCGCTCGTGAGCCTGTGAGAGGGCAACAGGATAGCCCCGGCCTTTTTCTGCTTGGTCATAGCACACAGCATGGACCATATTAAGAAGCTCGTCGTCCTCCGCAACCCACTTTGGGATTTCCAGCCTAGCTACCTCTTGCCCAAGGTTCAAGTAGCAAGCTTGAACTTCATGTTCTCCATATTGTGCCAGTATTTTTGATCTGCTAGTGAAGAGAGCAGATCGGCAACCGGGCTCCAAACGCCTCTCAAATATTACTCCATCGCTGAGTTGATTTACCGCATCACAAGGGCGAGGTGGCTCTCGCCCGCATTTGTCGCAGTCGACTTGTTCGTCTGGACAGAGCATTATCCTAAGGGAGTTGACGAAATCTTTGCTTCCCGGGTCGCTAATATAGCCTACAATTGGTATGCGTTTTTCTCTCGCAGTTTCGAATACCTTAAGGTATTGAGCTAGCACCCTATTTTTGTAGTCTGTTGGCTCGCTTTCAAGGGTCCATCGTATTAGGCTTCCGTCCCACAGTGCCACAGCCGGGATGCCCTTTGACGCAACCTCTCGAAGTGTTTGCTCGAGGTGGTCGCTTTCGGCGAGGGTTCGGCGGATGCCGAGAAATTTATCAGCAATTTGCACGCGACGGCCAGCATAGTCTTCATATAGTTTATCTTCTGTGTAGCACAACTCGGGTTTTGTTTCGGCATATGGCCGCTCGCTGGTTCCGTAGTAGATAACAACAGCCGCCGTGTTAATTAGAAAACACAATGCAATTTCATGCTTGCCAGGGGCGATCTGTGAGCCGTCAACCGCGATTACAGCATGGGGATGTGGACACGTGGGACACTGGTGAGCCACATCCAGGGGCTCAAGGAAGTCAGCAATCAGCCAGGAGGTCCTGGCTTTTTCGATTCGGCTGTGGGCGCGGTTAACATCTGAACATATGTCGTTGATAACTCTATTCGCCACCGAGAATTGATCGCCCAGCCCCCTAAGTACATCTGCTTTTTCACGGGCAAACTCTTTCACGGCGGGTGCGATTTTCTCTAGTTCAAGCATGTTGGCAACCGGTCTAGCAGAAAAAGTAAGGCGAACGTGTGTTTTGCCAATAATAACAAGGGCAGTGCTCTTTGTCAACGAAAGGTTACTATCTAAGCGCCCTAATATTGTCGTTGAAGTTGTATTATGATATAATTTTAAAAAATCACTCTCCCCACAGGGCGAGTGGCGGAATGGCAGACGCAGCGGACTTAAAATCCGCCGGGGAAACCCATGTGGGTTCGACTCCCACCTCGCCCACCACCCCGATTAGTAATTTAGATTTTCGCAAATAAAGGAGTAAATCATAATCGTAACTCATAAAGAGTTTCTTAGAGACCTCAACTTGTATTCATAGTAATTTCGAAAAAGAGTTTTAAATGCGGCTAATTGTTTTACCTTTGGGTTTCCTAATAAGTTTTATTGCATCCGATGTATGCGCACAGGCGCTTTACGTTACGTGGCCTTCGCAGATAGAGGTGGTCGAGGGCGAGACATTCGCACTCGAGTGGTCTGCCGGTGGAGCGGAGACCGTCGTCGTTGCAATCAGTGGCACTCGCACACCGCTTGGCGGTCAGTCGCGTGGGGAATTTTCCTACTTAATTGGAAAGGTACCGGCAGCTCAGAGTGTGCTCCACTTCACGGTGCCTTGGATTGATTCACTTGTCTTTTCGGTTAAAATCAAGGCTTATAATGACGCTGGTAAGCTTTTGGGGAAAGAGGAGAAATCATATCGGTTTCGCCCTGCAGTTCTCGCAAACCGAAGGGCTGATGGAATCTATCTTGATTTGCATTTGCGAATTAACCAGCGACTATATGTGCAGAGGGATGGAAAGCTTACTCATGCTTATCTAACAACATCCTCGGCGGCCTATAATTGGGTTTACTCGCCCAAAAGTCCACGAAGAATCCATGATCATGCTGGCGTTTTCAGCATTCTTTCTAAAACGAAATACCATTGGTCATCGCAGTTTAATGTTGCCATGCTTTGGGCAATGCGGTATCACGAGGGGCACTTTATCCATGCCACACCTAGAACTCAATATTACCTCTTAGGACGTCCCGCTTCTCATGGATGCAATCGACTAACAATCCAAGATGCAAAGCAACTCTATGAAATGACGCCTCTAGGTACGCGTGTTGAGATTATTGGCCCGAAAGGTTAATAGAAGTTAGCCGTTTTTACTATTTGCCTCATGGGTATTCTTTTTACGAATTTCCATATTTGCAAAAGGGTTTACATATAGGAGGGAACAACATGTCGGCAGTGCTAGCAGAATTCAGTGTTACGCCAATGGTTGAAGGCGAGATGAGGCCTTTCGTGGATACGGCAATTGAAGAGATAAAGAAAGCTGGATTGAAGCACGAGGTGGGCGCTTTGGGCACTACCATAGAGGGAGAGTTGGACCAGATTCTGGAAGCGGTCAAGCATGCGCATCAGTCGGTTCTTGCTAAAGGCGCCCCCCGAGTCATTACAGAAATTAGGATTGACGAGAAAAAGGGAGGCCTCTCTATGGAGAAAGAACTGGAAGGATATAGATAGACACCTTTCTTGCAGCAGTGTTTCTTGCCGACCATCCGGTTGTTTGGGTGGTTGGCATTTTTCTTGACAGCAAGCGGTTTTATCTCATATAATATCATTTAAGCGGGCGTAAAGACTTACTCGCTTGAAAAGTGCTTTGGGTACCACCATTTATAGGGCGAGTGTAATGTTTGCGATAAACTTCTATTCAGAAGCCTATGCGGATATGCTCAGGAAAGGTCGCAAAACGGCGACAATCCGGCTTGGAGACAAGAGCGACAAATATCGCTCTGGCCAGCTAGTTTGGATAACAGTTGGGCGCAAGTATGGCCCAAGGCAAAGGCTTTTCACTGCAATAATTGATAGCGTAACTGTCAAGCGAGCTTCTGAGCTAACCCCACGCGAGGTTGAAAAGGAAAGTCCCGAGCTTCGACATGTGGAAGATGTAATTAACCTCCTTAGTCGTATCTATGACCGCCCAGTTACCCCTGAGGATCTTGTTACAATTGTTCATTTTTCTCGCGTAATGGAATAAGGAAAACTGTAAATTTTATGGCAGGGCGTCTATAAAACACCCTGCCACTTTATAAGCTTTTGCAATCGTTAGGCAATTACCAAAGACTATGCTTGCCTTTAGTAGCTTTCTGTTTTCGCTTGATTCTCAACGGCGTGCTTGGACCCTGTTCAAACGCAGGAAAACCTCCTCGCCGCCGATTTTTATCTTCGAGAACGACTCTCCATCATTGGTTTTGCTTAAAGAGTTGGCCAGAGTTTCCTGGCAAATGTAGTCCGAATGCTTTATAATCGCCTCTTCAAGCTTGCCGTCAGTATTATATTCAATCGTTATTCGGTCTTCTACGTTGAAACCGCATTCTTTTCGCATGTTTTGGATATGCCGTACTAAATCTCTTACAAGGCCTTCCTGGATTAAGTCGTTGGTGAGTGTGACATCCACTGCAACCACTGTTTCAGCTTCTTCGGCACAAGTCAAATTGTCTGGCGTTACTGCTTCGACTGAAAGCTCATCTGGACCCAAAGTTATGGCTTGGCCGTCTATTTCTAGCGTAATGTTTTCCTTAGAAAGAACTTTTGCAGCTATGTCACCGTTGTTTCCAGAGGCAAGAGCCGCTTGTATCTTTGGCATTAACTTGCCATATTTTGGCCCAAGAATAGAGAAGTTAGGTTTAATTGCGTACCTTATTAGCGCTGACGCATCATCCACCAGCTTAAGCGCCTTTATGTTTAACTCATCGAGAATCAATCTTTCATTTCGTATGACTGCTTCGCGCTCAATTTCGTTGGCTGGTTTAATCATGAGCGCTGAAAGTGGCTGGCGAACTTTTATCCCAGCGGTGTTGCGAGCGGCGCGCCCGAGTCTCACAATTTTCATCACAGCATCGGTTTCTTCCATTAATCTTTGGTCAATCATTGACTCGTCTGCTACCGGCCAATCACATAAATGAACGCTCTCTGGCGCGTTGGGTGATACTGAGCATACTAAATTTTGGTATATTGTCTCAGTCATAAATGGCATTATTGGCGCAAGGAGCTTTGTAAGCGTAACTAGTACCTCATATAAGGTTGAGTATGCCGCCTCCTTGTCCTCGTCGGACTCGCTTTTCCAGAACCTTCGCCTGCTTAAGCGGACGTACCAATTTGAGAGGTCATCCACGAATGCTTCAACCGCATGGGTTACATGAGCAACATCGAATGCTTCCATAGCCTTTGTTGCTTCAGCGACGAGGCTGTGCAGTCGAGAAAGAATCCAGCGATCGAGCTCGGATTTTTTTGCCTGGTTTGATTTTTCAGATGGTAACCACTTATCAACTACTGCATAGGTTGTAAAGAATGAATATACGTTCCAAAGGGTGAGCAGATTGCGAACTACCTCTGCACCTTTGCTGTAGCCAAAATTTAGGTTGTTTTGGATATTCGACCCTGCATAAATCCAGCGCATAACATCAGCGCCCATTTTCTCAACTGCCTCATCAAACCATATAGCATTTCCATGGCTTTTATGCATGGGGCGGCCATGTTCGTCGTGAACTTTCTCATATACCAGCACTGTCTTGTATGGTGCCCTGCCTACCAGGGTTACACTCATAAAGAGCATTGCGTAGAACCAAAGGCGGATTTGTTCCCGCATTTCCACGACAAAGTCAGCAGGGAACCACTTTTGCCAGTATGAATTGTCTTCCTCGAGGTAACCGAGCGTCGAAAAAGCGACAATACCAGCATCGAGCCAACAGTCACCAACCTCGGGAATACGCTCAGCAACCTGCCCGCATTTTGGACATTTGATCTTGACGGCATCTATCCATGGGCGGTGAAGCTCGCGCAATTGCTCTAAGCCGCAGACTGCTAGCGATTCGAGCTCCTTTTTCGACCCTATTATTGTCATCTCACCGCACGCACACTTATAAAATGGGAGAGGGAGTCCCCAGAAGCGTTTTCGCGAGATACACCAGTCGCCCATATTGTTGAGCCAATCTTCCATCCGCTTGCCAGCATAATCCGGTACCCAGTGAACTTTTCTAGCTTCGCGAATCATAGGCTCTCGGAGTTGGTCGCATGCTATGAACCATTCATCTACTAGCCGGAAAACGAGTTCTTCATGACACCGCCAGCATACGGGGTACCTATGCAAATACTCTTCAGTCTTATAGAGCATTCCTTTGTTTTCCAGATCTTGGAAAATCAGAGGTGCCACGTCACCCACGAACTTTCCTTCGAGCCAACCGAATCCGCTGTAGTAATAGCCATTTTCGTCAATGGGTAAGATTACAGGCAGCCCAAGCTCTTGCGAAAGCTCGTAGTCTTCTGCACCGCAGCCAGGAGCGATGTGGACTACACCTACTCCCTCTTCCTCGCCAACGAGGTCCCAAGGAACTACCCGTGGCTCAACTTGCGATTGGGCTGGCAAATCAAATAGTGGCCCCTTGTAGTGCAGTCCGACAAGTTCGCTACCTTTAACGGTGCCAAGTATTTCATAATCGCCGTTCAGTTTTGAGATAGTTCCAGCTGACAAGTAGAGGATTTCATTGTTTTGTCTTACCTTGGCATAGTCAAGGTCTGGATGAACCGCTAGCGCGACATTGCCCGCGAGCGTCCAAGGCGTGGTTGTCCATACCATCATGTACTCGCCTTCACGCTCCAATATTGGTAGCTTAAGGTATACCGACGTGTGAGTCATTTCGCGGTAGGAATCAATTAGTTCATGCTGAGAAAGCGAAGTGCCGCATCGAACACACCATGGCATAGCCCGTTGACCCTTGTAAAGCCAACCTCTCTCATGGCAGGTCTTCAGAAAATGCCAGATATATTCGATGTTGGTGTCAGTATACGTAAAGTACGAGTTTTCCCAGTCCATCCACTGGCCAAGCCGCTTCGATTGCTCGGTTTGTATCGCAGAAAATTTTTCCACGCGCTTACGGCATGCCTCAGCGAAGCGGTCTAGCCCATATTCAAGGATTTCACGCTTGGAGTTTAAGCCTAGCTCTTTCTCAACTTCGACCTCGACCCAAAGACCCTGGCAGTCAAAGCCGTTCTGATAGCGCTGGTCATAACCTTGCATTGCCTTAAAGCGCTGGAAGATGTCTTTGTAGGTTCGGCCCCAAGCATGGTGGACCCCCATAGGGTTGTTCGCTGTTATAGGGCCATCAATGAACGACCAATGCTTCCGGCCATGGTTCTTTTGCCTTAATTTATCGAATATTCGTCTTTCTTCCCAGAATTTTAGTACTTCGTGTTCCATCTCTGGAAAGTTCAAACTGCTCTTTGCTTCTTTAAACATCGAACGACCCCCAAGAGCTAGAATGACTTAGTATTGGTATAGCTAATTTGAAATAAAATAGCCTCTCGACCCACTAACGGGACGAGAGGCATAAGCCTTCGTGGTACCACCCATTTTCGCCAACGGCTCGCGCCGCCGACCTCGCAGAGAACTAGGAACCAACGGATAACGAGAAAAATCTAGGTTAATACGTTATTCGTTGCATTCCGACATTCTCTTGCTCTGTAACGGGAGCTCCCGTGAACGACTAATGGCAAACACAACATCCGCGCCTAACTACTCTTTCGACCGAAATGGTTGCTGGTTGTGCTTGTTTTCGCCGTTCCAGCTCGAAGGTGATATTCCCCGCCGACATTAGGTTCCGGTTCTCAGCTGCCCCGGTTCTCTGTAACCATGTCGCTAATTCGAACACTTTAGCGTAATACTGCGCCTAATTAGTTTGTGATTCGAATTCCCAGGCATTTCCTGGAGCGGGTACTCGTCCTCGTCTTCGCCTTTTTCGGTTTTAAGTTGACTTAGCTACTCATTATACTTTTTAAAAAGTCGTCTTGTCAACAGCATAAACGACTCTTCAGTAGAATGCTGCCATTGCGATGCATTCCGCTTACCAAAGCACAGTTTTCGTCCTTAAAAGTTAAATATCTTTCTAAACCTTCGTTTCTGACCTATAGTCGAGCGCAAACCTTTCCGACAATATTGATTGAGCCTCCTGGCAAATTTTAGTAGGATTGACAGCAAAGGAGACAAGGATGCCGCAGTTGAGAAAAAACCCGGTAACGAGGGAATGGGTGATCATAGCCACCGAGCGTAGCAAGAGACCATCCGATTTTTCCCAAGCCGAGAATACCTCACAAAGACCGGCATTCAGCGCCACTTGCCCGTTTTGTCCAGGGAATGAGGAAATGACTCCGCCTGAGGTGCTGGCTTTCCGTCCTCCGGGAAGTCCACCTAACAGCCCAGGTTGGTGGGTAAGGGTGGTATCTAACAAATTCCCTGCACTGGCTATTGAGGGAGACCTCGACCGGGGTGGCGTTGGGATGTATGATTTCATGAATGCGGTAGGGGCACATGAGGTAATCATTGAGACTCCGGAGCACGACAAGTGCATGGCTACCATATCATCTCGCCAAGCGCAGGAAGTATGGTGGGCTTGCCACCAGAGAATACTTGACTTGAGGAAAGATCCTAGATTCAAGTATATCCTAATATTCCGCAATCATGGGAAGGTAGCCGGCGCATCCCTCGAACATCCTCATTCCCAGCTGATTGCCCTGCCCATGGTTCCGATGGAAGTGAAACAAGAAATTGTTGGCGCCGAAAGATACTATGATTATCATGACCGATGCATTTTTTGCGACATGATTCGCCAGGAACTTAACTTTGGTCAAAGAGTGATTGTGGAGACAGAGGACTTCATTGCATTTGAGCCGTTTGCGCCAAAATTCCCGTTTGAAACCTGGATCATGCCGAAGAGGCACTATAAGTCATTTGCCGAGAGCCAAGAGATAATTCCTGCATTCGCAGATGTAGTCCAGAGAGCACTGCAAATGATAGGAAAGTGCCTGAACTATCCGCCATACAACTATACTCTGCACACGGCACCATTTGATGCCGAAAAAGATCACACTTTCCATTGGCATCTTGAGATAGCCCCCAGGCTCACCATCGCAGCAGGCTTTGAGATGGGGACGGGCATATACATAAACGTAACGGCACCTGAGGATGCTGCGAAGCACCTTAGAGATGCAGCAAAGCAGCCAGACAACACGGGCGGCAAATCCGATACTGAGAAGGATAAAGCCGAAGTTTGTGTCCACTGAAAGTCCGCTTACAATACCCACAATCTAAAGGCATAAGAGGGTAGCCAAAAAGCTACCCTCTTATGCTTCCATTTAAACTTCAAAGCGAACAATGGGAGTTTCATGTCGCTTTTGTTTGAAGTTCGTTGAATATGGGTTCAAAAACTGTGAACTATTGGGGGACTACTTGACTTTAGGGAATGCATAGTATATACTACAGCTCGGTGTTTTACGCTTATGTATTGATTTTTCAACCTTTGTTAAGGAGAATGATATCATGACCAGGCTACAACTCTCTGCACGGAGTAGGCAGAGCCTATTGAAAAGCTACACGAAAAAGCTCCGGCGTGAGGGCAAGATACCTGCTACAGTATATGGCAAGGATTTTGAACCGAAGGCGATAGAGATAGAGAGCGAGGAATTTGAGCAAATTCTCAAATCGCCAGGTGGGCGGCTTGCATTAATAGACCTAAAAGTTGATGGCAAAACATCAAAAGCTCACCCTGTGCTAATTCAAGAAATTCAGAGGAATCCAATTACGAAGAAAATAATCCATGTTGACTTTCACAGAGTTTCCCTAAACGAGCCAGTGCATGCATCAGTACCGCTCGTGCTGGTTGGGGAGGCGCCCGGACAGAAGCAAGGTGGGATTCTTGAGCAATTCGTACGTGAGCTCGAAGTTAAGGCGTTACCTGACCATATACCACCGCACATTGATGTAGACGTCTCAAAGCTTGAGCTGGGCGAATCGGTGCACGTGGGCGACCTAGTAGTGCCGGAAGACATTGAAGTGCTAGGGCCACCTTCGGATATCGTTGTTGCCACAGTGAGAATGCCGGCCGTGAGGGTTGAAGAGGTGGCGCCCGCTCCCGAAGTTGCCGAGGAAGCTCCAGCGGCTCCAACCGAGGAATCATCGGAAAAGGCAAAGGAGTCCTAATTATATTGGGAATATCGTGTTTTTTAGAGCCTCGGCAAAAAGAACCGCCGAGGCTCTTTTTATTTATTGCAGTTTTTCGTCTTTTAAGCGCAAAACCGCCTGCGCAAGGTCAATTCGAGTAATTATGCCGATCGGCGCCCCCTCGCGGGTGACCGGGAGCACTTTGAGCCTTTTCATCAGCATTATTGAAATTGCGGAAATAAGCGGATAATCTTCACCTATCGCTACGACGTCCTTCGTCATAAAAGAAGAAACAGGTTTATTTCGCACCTGTTCAGCCCGCGCTGCCATTAAAAAATCATAGTCCATTTTGCTAGATTCGTCGGGCTTTACTATTTCATATGCGGGTAGTACCAGTTTCATAACGTCATGTTCGGTAACAATGCCTGCAAGTTTGCCGTCATTATCTACAACTGGGATGCCGCTGATGTCCGACTCGGCAAGCATTGAAACTGCCTTTTCGAGAGTGGTGTCGAATGTTGCGGTTGGTATATTTTGTCTTATCAATTCTCCTACTTTCATTTCCACCTCCCCTATTTATCTACAGCAAAAACAATATACGATAAACTGTAAAAAGGTTAACCAACCTAGCGCAAAAATCCTTTAGTTATTTAACTACAGAAAATTGGAGATAAAAGAAATACTATTGTTGTAGAGTATCAAATGGTTCAAGTATCGCCTGGGCATTAATAACGTGTCGAACTTTTTATTCATCGCGCTGAAGCATATCAGTGTATATGCCAGGTGTACTGTCAGGGATTAAGGTAGCACCGACGCACTTTGAGTAGAAATCCACTGGCCCAACACCGCCTATTATGGCGTAAGCATATCCCATTTCCCTCATCGCCCGCAGGCACTCTATGAGGATAACCTTGCCAATCCCCTTGCCCCTATATTCCTCATTCACTCCAGTTGGCCCAAAGAACCCACGGCACGTTACTTCATAACAGCCAAAGCCGATGATCTTTTTCTCGTGAGTGGCGATGAAAATTGTAGGCGGTTGAGAGGAAAAAGCGGTGTCGGCTTCGTCTGCCCAGACCTCAGACCATTTGCTGAGCACGTACCTACGAACAACCGAGCGTTCGAGTGGGCGCGCACGTCTAATGATAATGCCCTCAGCCATGAGTCGCTCCATGTCTTCACGGTCGTCGGGTAGATTTAAAAGATGAACGAGCATATCAGCCATTTGAAATCCTTACTCCTGTAATTTTGAATATAATGTCGAAAGCTTCCTTTTTTGGGGATCGTTCGAGGAGGCATAGCGCTTCATTAGGGAATCAAACCCATTATACATGTTCATGGCAGCATTCTTATACATGTTTAAGATTGCCACTCGTTTTTCTGGACTGAATTGCCGATATTCTCCTGCCGCATCCCTCGCAACTCTTTCATCATAGGCTTGAAGGGCGTTAATGGTTTCCGTTAGAAATGCAAGCTCATAATCGACGTTAGATTCCTCTTTTATGAGGTTCATCATCGAGTTAAGCGCTGAGAGTAGAGGTTTGGTGAATGACTCCGAAGGCTTTGGCTTATTTGCAAGTTTGATTCCAAAAATCCCTTCTGCTGACTTATAATTCAATTTTTTAACTGCGTCTCGAGGCCACTCGCCTGTCATTGTAATCTCTACTTGGGCCCGTTTCGGCAGCGAGGCAAATGGTAGGACAACCCGGTCTTTTTCGGTCTGAGTTATGATTTTCCCATTAACTTTAACTGTTTTGACCTCCGGACCGTTGTTTTTGACAGCTATGAAAATTCGCTTTTCTCCGAAACGTATGGGCTCCTTTTGAACATATTCGCTTATGAAAGCCGGCAAGTGCGGGTAGAGTGTCAAGCTGTCGGCTTTGTATACATATTCGAAAAGCCCACGGATAGTTGCGGCGGGGATTCCCAAGGCGTCGTAGCATAGGTTGGTTAGCCTATCCTTAAACCAGATATCGTCCCCAAAATTGGTCAGCGGTGCATCCATCTGGTAATCCCGCACGAACTTCATGGATTGAAGATTTGAACACCAGACATCCTCATATTTTCCTAGTCGGTAGTAGGCAATTATTGCTCGGGCTTCCATGGTGGACCATACGCCGCCGTTAACCCATCTGCCGTATTCCCAAAGACCATTTAGATTCGTACTATCCCATGCTTCATATGTATCGTCAAGCGAAGGATAGTTTGTTATGAGAAAGTCATGCGGTCGGAGCTGAGGAATTGAAGCAATCTTCGCGTAAATTTTATTGGCCTGGGCCTCATCCACAACGCGGAAACATATGGCATCAACATTAGGGGCAACTTCAAAGTAACCATATTTCTCATTGCCAAATACGCCGTGTTTTGTTCCATTAACCTCCATTGATTTGACGAAATAGCCCTCCGAAGTCATAAGCAGCGGCAGGGAATCTCTTGTTATTTTACGCCGTTGCTCATAAAGCTTTGCCTTTTCCTTGTCGCCGACAAGCTTAAATAGCTCAATCATACGGTCACATGCAGCGATGTAATTAACCGAAAGTCCGGCTAGATATCCTCTACCAAAGCTTCCATCTGGCTGTCGTATGCCTCCATAGCTCGGTGCTAGGAGATTAGCCGCTGGGCCCACTAGAAAAAGGCCATTAGCATCACGCCTAGTTTCTATAAAGTTGCATGCTCGCTCTAAGTTTGGCAAGTACTTTTTTATTGCAGCCTTATCTCGCTGGATAAGAAGTAGTTCTGCCTGCATTACCACGCCAGCAGCGGTGAACTCAAAACCCCAATCATGGATTGGCCAATTGCAGTCGCCCTGTACCATATGGGCGCCGGTTGGAAATGCACAGTCACATAAGCACCCATCCGGCCCTATGAGGTCGTGTTCGCGTTTTGTCTTTCCATCTCCTTGGTGCTTAAACCACATATCTTGCGAGTGTTGAAGGAACGTCAGGTATGGTTCCTGCAGAAATGGTAGTGAGCAATATGTTGGCCCGTAGCTGTTCTGAACCCACCATGCCATCCATGTCGGAAATCCCTCAATCAAGCAGTCCCACTCTGGGTAATAAAGCATAGAAATATTTTGGGTATCTGGATTTGCATGGAAGAAGCCGAAGGATTGGTCAATCAATTGCAGGAACGCTACATCGCCCTTCCCCTCGCAATAGCGCCCCGAATATTTGCCGGCATTTGCATCCGACATGCTTATCAACATTGCTAGCACTCCGAAGATTATCAATCTCATGCTTAATGTAAATCTCCTGAAATAATCACTCTGCGGATAAGAAAACGAACGCCAGCACCTGCGTTGGCACAAGGATCGATTCTTAGCCTAAGTAGAGGTGTGCCCGTTTTCCCCCAGCAGACTATCTCTGATATGTCAACCGTTGGGTATCCTTTTGTTGGCCAAGAAACATTAGCAGAAGCGAACCCACAGAACTCTGGCATTAGGCCAGTAGACCAGTAAATCTCCATATCGCGTTGCTCGATATCGGTTGTATTGCTTATTATCTTCCCTTCTATAGTGATGTGCTTTATCTGGTGCGTTGGAATTCGCATCTCAGGAAGTACAATCTTTGGGTCGCTGCCCTTCGCTTCGAATATAGTTCCTTCAGGTGTCCTTTCTATGGCAGATATGTTATCGAGCCAAACATCCTCCATTGTTATGCCGCCGGTGGCAAAGTCTATAATATACGGCATTTTTACTTCGGGTACGTCAAAACTCCTCCCACGCCGCGCCAATTTCGGTTTTTTGCTGGGCCACGGCTTTAGCTCGTTTTCCTTGGCAACCTTCAGCTCATCGGGCGTGAGCACGCTCCACGATTCAATCTCCTGTGCAGTTGGAAGTGACTCGTTAGGCGACCGTTTGCCAAGCACATTTGCCAAAACCTTGAGGAATCCGAAGCCATGTTCCTTCGATGGCTCGATACAAGCGCCCTCGCCCCATTCATTCCAAGCCTCAATCATCACGACTGGAGATGCTGGATTGATTTGCTTGAGTGCGCCCCTGAACATTATTTCAAATGCTTTAGGCGTGCTTCCGACGTTCATGAAGGCATTTTCTAAACCACGGCGCGGACGGTCATCCCATCCTGGGAACGTCGCTGGCCAATATGGAATGCCTGCCTTCATGCTATCTTTTTTGACCTGCTCGTAAAAGCAATCGGAAAGCATCACAGCAAGGTCAGGATAAGGCACAGCTTCAGTATTCCATACTACGCTTGGAGGGCGCATCCATGAGTACGTGTAGGCGGTGAAAGCGTCAAAGCCTATTTCTTTTAACATGGACATATATTCGCGGGAGCTACCATGGTATAGCGCTACAAGGTAGAGGCCCTTGAAGCCATTTTCTTTTGCGCGTTTCCTCATTGCGGCCAGCGTATCCTTGAGAACATCAGGGCCGCCAAAGCTAAGAAGCTGGCGTATGTCATATATCATGAATACTGGGCATCCGTTTATTTTCAAGTAGTTCGGGCGATGGAAGTATCTTGCACATAAGAGGTCTGTCATCTCGAGAATAGCAGGCTTTGTTTGGTCAAGCGGCTTAAGCCACCATCCACCGCCGTGATTGCACCAGTGAATGCAAAACTTGATGTCTTTTGCATTCTTGGCTTGCAGGAACCCGCGGTCCAGTGATTCGTAGAGGAATTCCTGGCCGGCGTTGTAATACCAATCGAAAGCAATAAAATCTATTCCGTGGGAGGACATCCAGGTAATGTAGTACTTCCATAGCCGAGGGTCTGCATCGTTATAGAATCCACATAGCGGTCGTGGAACGGCGGCCTTCATAATTGCTGACCGCCATTCGCTTGTTTCGCCTGATGGATTCTTGGCGGCACGATACCAGCCTGGAAAGTAGTAGACTCCAATCATCGGCTTGACCTCCGTTGCATAAGAAGCATGGTGGGCTAGCAGCCCAATGCAAGCCATTGTGGTTATCAGGAATAGGTGGGGAAAAGCAGGGAAAAATAAAGGATAGGATGCTTTTGTGTAACTCACGCTAATTGCTCCCTTTTCGCATATTAGCCTAGTATTAAAAGTGTACAAATGCACTGGCGACTGATGGGAAAAGCCAGCGTTACTTACACCTATAATTTTTCGTTAAGATACATAAAATTGGAAACTAGTGCCGTTACGTTATCGCCTGCCGGCTCGAAGTGTAATCGAAGTGTAGCTTTTCTCGGTCGCATTGTCAAGCAGCTGATGCTAATTCGCATTTAAGCCGAACCGCATAGCAGAAAACAAGCAAATGGTGTGATAGAAAGTCTTTTTCACCAGCGTTTAATTCTTGCTCATGGCAGACTTTCTGCATACTTTTTACCAACGACTGCGCATAGTTTCTGACAGTCGCAGTTGTATTTACAGTCTGTGGAAAATAAATTTGGAGCGCAATTTACATGTACTCGGATGATGTAAAAGAGTGTGTTTTATCTTGACATATTTCTCGCAGGATGCTATACTTTGATTGCGTAAATCGCTTTGATTGAGAAAATCAAGCAGGTGGCAGTACCTGTTTTTATTGACAGCTGGGCGTAGTGTTGATATACTACGCAGTGAAGAGGGTCCGGGATTGATTACCGGACGCGGGCGAATAGCTCAGTTGGGAGAGCGCTTCCCTTACAAGGAAGAGGTCACAGGTTCGAGCCCTGTTTCGCCCACCAACGAAGCCAAGCAAAAGCTGAAGGAGCACAAGAAGGGTTTCCTCACTTTTGACTTTTGGCTACACACGGGGGTGTAGCTCAGTACGGTTTAGAGCGCCTGCCTGTCACGCAGGAGGCCGCGGGTTCAAGTCCCGTCATCCCCGCCATTTTTAATTTGAAAGCTGACTTTGCCGATAGCCTTTACCGCGGAGTAGTGCCGGGATAGCTCAGTTGGTAGAGCAGTGGACTGAAAATCCACGTGTCCCCAGTTCGATTCTGGGTCCCGGCACCAACCTGGTATCATCAGAGCGGTAGTGCGGGCCGACGTAGCTCAGCTGGTAGAGCAGCGCATTCGTAATGCGCGGGTCGTCCGTTCGAATCGGATCGTCGGCTCCATTTATATGTCTCCGAGGATTTGGACTGTGATTTTCCACGGGTGTGCTGATTGGCCTCGCTTTTTATTCCTTCGCCTACTATTCTCGCTTGAACCACAAGATTTTTCGCCGGAGGTAAGCTTATGCCTACCAATAATTCCCTAATAACAAAAGCTGTAATTCCTGCTGCTGGGCATGGCACTAGACTGAGACCGCTTACCAATATCATTCCAAAGGTGCTATTGCCGCTTGGAACCAAGCCGACTGTCCAGCATATAGTAGAGGAGTTGCAGGCGGTGGGCGTAGAAGATATTATATTTGTAGTTTCTCCAACCGGAGGAAGTATAAGGGAATATTTCGACAGGGCGGATTGTAAGGGCAAAGTTCGTATTTCGTATGCTGTTCAGGAAACCCAAAAAGGCCTTGCCGATGCAATTTTGCAAGCGGAAGAGTTAGTAGGCAAAGAGGATTTTATCGTAGCATTGGGGGATACAGTTGTAATCTCCCCATACGATGATTTCCCAGTAAGGAGATTGATATCGGCTTACCAATCAAACCCGGCGTTCGCAGCCATTCTTGTTGAGAAGGTGCCGATTACCACTGCACCAAAATATGGCATGGTTAAGCCCGTGGGCGAAATTGCTGAGTCGTTTGAAATATCGGATGTAATAGAAAAGCCGCCGGTCGAAGAATCACCAAGTGATTATGCAATCGGTGGGAGATATATCTTCGGACCAGAGATATTTGACTGGATAAGGCGGACGCGCCCAGGGGCATTGGGCGAGATTCAGATTACCGATGCGGTAAGGCTGGGAATTTCCGCTGGAAAGCGGGTTTGGTGCGTGCCGACTCGAAAAGACGAATACCGGTATGACATTGGAGACTTTGAAGTCTACTGTGAAGCATTTATTAAAACATGTATGGCTGATCCTCATCTTTCAACAATAGTAGAGAGGGTCGCGAAGGGGGACTCCTAAAGTTGTATGTGCCGATGGCTGATTTAAGGGCTCAGTATCAGTCAATTAGGTCTGATATAGACAAGGCAGTTCAGACTGTAATGGAAAATGGCCGGTATATACTTGGCGAAAACGTCGCAGCTTTGGAGAAAGAAATAGCCGAGTACTGCGGCTCAGCGTATGGAATCGGCGTCGCATCGGGGACGGATGCTCTAGCGCTATCGCTTAAAGCGCTTGGAGTAAAAGCTGGGGATGAGGTAATCACTACGCCGTTTACCTTCGTGGCGACTGTTGAGGTAATAGCTCTATTAGGCGCCCGCCCGATATTTGTTGATATCGACCCAAAAACCTTTAATATCTCCCCAACATTGCTTGAAGATAAAATCACCCCAAAAACGAAAGTAATAATGCCTGTCCACTTATATGGTCAAGCGGCGGATATGACCTCTATACTCGAGGTTGCTAGGCGCCATAACGTTCATGTGGTATGCGACGGCGCCCAAGCCATCGGCGCAGAACATAAAGGGAAGCCAATCGGGTGCTATGGTGATATGGTAACGCTAAGCTTTTTCCCAACTAAGAATCTTGGCGCAGCAGGCGATGGTGGAATGGTGCTCACAAATAATCAAGAGTTGGCGGAAAAAGTCAAATATCTGCGGTTTCATGGAAGCGGCGGGACCTACTCTTACAAGCACATTGGCTACTGCAGTCGGCTAGATGAGCTCCAAGCCTCGATACTCAGAGCCAAGCTTCCCTATCTAGATGGGTGGAATGAGAGGCGTCGGAATAACGCAGCAATATACAACGAACTTTTCGCAGATGCTTGTATTAGCATTCCTATAGAACAGCCAGGTAACAAGCACGTTTATCATCAATATACAATAAGAACAACCCAGCGCGATGAACTTAGAAGCTATTTAAAATCAGCAGGTATTGAAACTGGGATATACTACCCTACTCCTTTGCACTACGAGGAGGCATATCGTTATTTGGGATACAAGGAAGGCGACTTTCCCGAGGCTGAGAAAGCTGCACGTGAAGTGCTTTCTTTGCCGGTGTTTCCCGAACTTACAGAGCAACAACTTGCCCATGTGGCAGCTACTATTCGTACTTTCTTTGAGTGATTGACAGAGTTCTTTGGGGGAGGATAAGCTCGAGAATGAAGGCGATGATTCTAGCAGCAGGAGTAGGTTCAAGGTTGGACCCCCTGACGCGCAATGTGCCAAAACCCATGGTGCCAATTATGAACAAGCCCGTCATGGAGCATATTGTCGAGTTGCTTGCTAGGCATGGGTTTAGGAACATAATGGTGAATCTGCATTACCTAGGTGATCAAATAGAAAGTTACTTTGGTGACGGCTCAAGATGGGGAGTGAAAATCCATTACTCCCATGAAGACCGCCTTTGGGGCGATGCCGGGAGTGTAAAACGCTGTGAAAACTTTTTCGACAGCACCTTCGTCGTTATAGGTGGCGATGACCTTGCTGATATAGACCTTAGCCGCTTAGTAAACTTGCACAAAGAGAAAAAAGCGATTTGCACTATTGCTCTATCGATTGTAGACGACCCATCCGAGTACGGTATAGCTCTGTGTGATGAACGAGGTAGAATCACAAGGTTTATTGAGAAACCCAAGGGCGAGGTAATCTTCAGCAATTTGGCGAATACTGGCATATACGTCTTTGAGCCCGAGATATTCGAACTTATCCCCAAGGACACGTTTTTTGGCTTTGGTAACAATGTGTTTCCGCTACTTCTTGAGCAAAAGCGGCGATTCTATGGATGCATTACCTCTGGATACTGGCGTGATGTTGGTAATCTGAAACAGTACCAGGAAACCCATAATGACGCCCTGCGTGGCCGAGTAAAAATACAATTCCCCCTGCCGGAGGTTCGGAAGTACGTATGGATGGGCACAAATACGCAAATAGACCCAACCGCAGAGATTGGCTATCCGGTTGTTATCGGCAATAATTGCGTAATTGAGCGAAACGCAAGGGTGTTAGAAAACTCGGTGCTTGGTGATAATTGTGTTGTGGAACAGGAAGCTGCCGTGAAGGAAAGCATTTTGTGGGAGGGGGCTCGAGTAATGCAGAATACGATACTCGAGCGCTGTGTTGTTGGCAAGGGCTGCCAAGTAAAATCGAATGCCGCTGTGTTCGATGGGGTGATTGTTGATCCGAACAGACACTGAGTCTATGCAATCATTTCATGCATTCTTCGGATACTTAAAGACGCTAGGGGGTATAATTGGAAACTTAGCATAAAAGAGCTTTTAAAGAGAAGTGTAAAAGAATAATGATTTTTGGGAAATTGGAGGGCACTTTTCAATGGTCAAGCATGATGTAAAAGATCTAAGTCTCGCGCCAAAGGGTAAGCTGCGAATCGAATGGGCTGAGCAATTTATGCCCGTCCTTAGACTAATTAGGGCAAGGTTTGAAAAAGAAAAGCCACTCGAGGGCATTACTCTCGTTGCGTGCCTTCATATCACTACCGAGACGGCGAATCTTGCCCGAACGCTCAAAGCAGGTGGTGCGAGACTCGCCCTCTGTGCTTCAAATCCGCTTTCCACTCAGGATGATTGTGCGGCATCATTAGTTGTGGATTATGAAATTCCTACGTTTGCGATAAAAGGCGAGGATAGAGAGACATACTACCGCCATATTCAATCGGCGCTCGACTTTGGGCCAAACATAACGATGGATGATGGCGCAGACACAGTTTCTGTAATCCACTCCGAAAGGACCGAATTGCAAGAAAATATCATCGGTGGCACAGAAGAGACGACAACAGGCGTTATTCGGCTAAGGGCGATGGAGCGCGATGGTGTTCTTCGCTACCCGATAATTGCTGTAAATGATGCAAATACGAAGCATCTTTTTGACAACCGGTATGGCACTGGCCAAAGTACAATCGACGGCATCCTGCGCGCGACAAACATTCTCTACGCAGGTTCGGTCTTCGTCGTTGCAGGTTATGGCTGGTGCGGACGAGGAGTAGCAATGCGGGCGAGCGGAATGGGAGCCCGAGTAGTCGTTACTGAGGTCAATCCTCTTCGAGCGCTTGAGGCTGTCATGGATGGTTACGAGGTCATGCCGATTGCAGAAGCAGCCAAAATTGGAGATATCTTTTGCACACTTACCGGAGATATCCATGTCATTCGTGAAGAACACTTCCTTTCTATGAAAGACGGTGCCATCGTCGCCAATTCCGGCCACTTCAACGTTGAGCTCGACCTTGATGCACTTGCGCGGATTGCGACGGCTCGGCGAAAGATACGTGACTTCGTCGAGGAGTTCAGGCTTCCAAATGGGAAGCGCATTTTTGTGCTAGGCGAGGGCCGCCTCATTAACTTAGCCGCAGCCGAAGGACATCCAGCGGTTGTTATGGACATGAGCTTTGCAAATCAGGCGCTTTCCGTTGAATATCTAGTTAAACATGCCAAAGAACTCGAACGGAAGGTATATCCCGTGCCGCAGGAGATTGATATGGAGGTTGCCCGCCTAAAGCTCGATGCGATGGGAGTAAAAATTGACGTACTGACTCCTGAACAGGAGAAATATTTAACCTCATGGGAGGAGGGCACATAACGCTCGTCAATTCATGTTGTCGAGCCTCGCTTTGGTTGGTTTGAAGGGAAGGTCAGCTTATCATGACCGGAATTAGGCGTGTAACCATTCTGGGTGTGGGGATAGACGACGTAAATACGGATGAAGCCCTAGCTATCATGGAAGGGTTTATCTCAAGCCGAAAGCCCCACATGGTTGTAACCGCCGACTCATCGGGCATAGTAATGTCCAGGTATGACCCTGAGCTTCGGGCAATAATTAATTCCGCAGATCTCGTTACGCCTGACAGCTATGGAATACTTTGGGCTGCGCGGCGACAAGGTACACCGCTTCGGGAACGCGTTTCTGGCATTGACATTGTGAACCTGCTTTGCAAACGGGCGGCTGAGAAGGGCTACTCCATTTTCCTACTTGGGGCTGCTCCGGGTGTGTCGGAAGCCGCCGCTGAAAATCTCAAACGAGAATGCCCGGGATTAGTCGTCGCGGGCACTCATCACGGTTTCTTTCGCGAGGAAGAATCGCCAAAAATTGCTGAATATATTAAATCATGTCAGCCAGATATCCTATTCGTAGCCCTTGGAATCCCTCGTCAGGAGAAGTGGATTGCCCGCCATATGCACCAACTTGGAGTGCCACTTTCAATGGGTGTGGGGGGTAGCTTTGATGTCATTTCAGGGCGAGTAAGGCGTGCGCCAAAATGGATGCAGGAGCACGGATTGGAGTGGGCATTCCGCCTTGCAAATAATCCTAGAAAAATTGGCAAGGTTCTAACCCTTCCGCGCTTCGTTACAATGGTGCTCTTTTCGCCAAAAGTTCAGGAGAGCGAGTAATATGACTCAACCTACACAGGCAAAGCCAGTTCTTATAGTGGGAAGCGTTGCACTTGACACCGTAAAAACGCCGTTTGGCGAGGTTCGTGATGCACTCGGCGGCGCCGCTGTATACTCATCGGTGGCTGCAAGCTTCTTTGCACCAGTTCAGCTTGTGGGTATTGTCGGCACCGACTTTCCCGAAAAACACCTGAGGTTCCTTTCGTCAAGGAATATTGACCTTACCGGTTTGCAGAGGGTCAAAGGAAAAACTTTTAGGTGGGCTGGCGAGTATGAGTATGATATTAACAAACGTCGGACACTCAGCACAGAGCTTAACGTTTTCGAACGTTTCCGCCCACATATCCCAGAGGCATATCGGGATGCGAAATACGTTTTCCTAGCGAATATTGACCCCGAACTCCAACTAGAAGTGCTTGCCCAGGTAAAGAGCCCTGTTCTCGTTATGTGCGACACTATGAACTTTTGGATTGAAGGTAAACGCGATGCTCTTATTGAGGTTCTAAAGAAAGTTGACATTGTCTTACTGAATGATGAGGAAGCACGTCAATTGTGTAATACGCCAAGCCTGGTCAAGGCTTCGCGAGACATTCGCGCGCTGGGTCCTTCGGTAGTTGTGATAAAAAAGGGCGAACATGGCGCAATTATGGTTACTGATGAGGCACATTTCTCCGCACCTTCCTATCCGCTAGAGGAGGTTGCAGACCCAACCGGTGCAGGTGATGCTTTCGCTGGTGGATTTATTGGCTATATCGCGGCAACTGGCAACACTAGTGAGACAAATCTCCGCAAAGCGACAATTTATGGGAGCACGCTAGCTTCTTTTTGTGTTGAAGATTTCAGCTTGGGAAGGCTTGCTACCTTATCACCCGAAGAAATTGTTGCCAGATACTGTGAATTCAGGCAAATAGCATTTTTCGAACCGCTATAGCAAAAATAAATTAGATAAGCCTTTGCAGCAAATTTACTGGTTCTTCAAAGCAAATAACATTCTTAAATCCGCAAAAGAAATCTTTTCTGGGTTTCTTGACCTTATTTATCCGCCGAAATGCGTCGTATGTGGCGAGCTAAATCCTCTCAGCATATGCCAAAATTGCTTTTCCAAATTCGAGCCCATTCCAAAGCCTTATTGTAGGCGATGCGGACATACTCTAGTTGGTTCAAGATGCAGAAATTGTTCAGGTTTAAAACGTTCTTTTGCCGCAGGTAGGGCAGCTGGTCAATATGCCGGCAACCTAAGAGAAGCAATATGTAGGTTCAAGTATAACGGCATGCGAATGCTTGCCGAGCCTCTCAGCCGTTACATGCACGGTTACCTCGAAACCCAGGCGGATTTCCGCTGGCGTCAGGCTGATTGTATTGTGCCTGTGCCGATACATCCAATCCGTCGGAGACTTAGGGGATATAATCAAAGTGAATTGCTTGCCGAACATCTCTCCCGCCTAACAGGAAAGCCGTTGGTAAGCGATGCCCTTGTGAGGATAATCCATACCCGTCCACAAGTTGAACTTGGGCCTGAAGAACGGCGTATAAACGTTCGCAATGCGTTTGCGGTCAAAAAGAGAGGTGCAATTGAAGGCAAGACGATTCTTCTAGTGGATGATGTTGCAACTACATGTAGCACGGTTGATGAGTGCAGCATTACTCTTCTCAAAGCAGGGGCTTGCCGGGTTTATTTCCTCTGCGTAGCCTTCGGAGCTTAGATGCCCATTGTTCGGAAAGCTAAAAGGCACAAATAGTTACCTTAGTAGGTAATGTCACGCAGTCCTCGCAATTTTGCGGATAAGTGAAAGGCAAGCGAAGTCCAATATAAAGTATGGAGGAGATTTAACGCATGCCCAGGGATCTGGTGCTGGGGAACGGCACGCTTCTGGTGAACTTGGATCGGAACCTGAATATTCGCGATCTCTACTATCCTCACGTTGGCCTGTACAACCATGTCGGTGGGTATAAGAACCGCATTGGAGTATGGGTTGGCGGCCAGTTTTCATGGCTAGAGGATACTTGGTCAATTCGAATTGGATATAAGCCAAAGACGCTAATTACGGATGTCCATGCTTCGAACGGACGATTAGGAATAGGTCTCAGGTTTAACGATGCAGTTCATCCGGAGCTAAACTTGCTCCTGCGCCGGGTTTCGGTCGAGAATCTCCATCCCGAGGAGCGAGAAATTAGGCTGTTTTTCAGCCATGATTTCCGCATTTATGAGACCGATGTAGGAGACACCGTCTTCTTCCACCCTTTCACGGGGGCGATTGTCCATTACAAACGTGATTGCTACATCTTGGTCAATGGCCGCGTAGGAGACTCAGGAATATTTGAGTACGCGACCGGGATCAAGGAGTTTGGGGGAGCGGAGGGAACATGGCGGGATGCGGAAGATGGATCCCTGAGCATGCATCCTATTGAACAAGGTTCTGTAGACTCTACCATAAGCTTCAAGTTGAGTGTGCCAGGCGATGGTTCTTGTGTTGTAGACTACTGGCTAGCTGTTGGTCACTCGCTGGATGAGGTTGAAGAGCTAAACTCAATCGTAGCTGGCAATCCGGTGGATTCGCTGATGGATGAATTCAGCGATTATTGGAGCAACTGCCTTAGAAAAGGCACCTCCCTCGATGCTCATTTACCACCCGCAGTTGTTGACCTCTATGAGAGGAGTCTTCTTGTCCTTCAGACCCAGATTGACCGATGCGGCGGCATAGTGGCGGCAAACGACACTGACATAATGCAAACCGCGAGGGCACACTATAGCTACGTTTGGCCCCGCGACGGCGCATTGGTGGCGAATGCACTTGACAAGGCTGGCCATCCAGAATCGGCAAGGCGTTTTTTCTCGTTCTGTACTGCCTTACTGAGGCCAGATATGCCTTTCTTTCTCCAAAAATACTGTCCCGATGGTACGCTAGGGGCAACTTGGCACCCGTGGGTTGCCGATGGGGAACCGGAAATTCCATGCCAGCAGGACAGCACTGCATTAGTGATTTGGGCCGTTGGAGAGCACTGTGAACGTTACAAAGATAAAGATTATGCTCTTACAGTATACGAAGAATTGGTAGTTCCAGTTGCCGACTATATGATTGAAAATCTTGATTCTTCTACTAAACTGCCTCAGCCAAGCTACGACCTATGGGAGCAGCGAAAGGGAATTCACCTTTGGACGTGTAGTTCGGTCTATGGTGCTCTTTCAGCGGCAGCCAAACTAGCTGATTTTATAGATAAAAATCGAGCTCATAAATACCACCAAGCAAGCGAATTGGTAAGGAATGCTATTGTTGATAATTTCTATAACACGAACTTAGGTAGATTTGTTAGAAGCATATTCTTTGGGAGCAATAGGACAGGAGCTGGCTCAGGGAAGGCTGAAGTTTCTGGCCAAGTCTCACAACCTAAAGTTGCAGACCCCACACTTGATGTTTCCATGGCGGGTATTTTCCTCTTCGGTGTCCTTCCGCCTGACTCGCCTCAAGTTGTCAGCACAATGGAAGCTATCTATGACAGGCTGTGGGTTCGCACGCCTATTGGTGGGCTTGCACGGTACGAGGACGACTATTACTTCCAGGTAAGCTCAGATGTGAAGAATGTTCCTGGCAATCCTTGGTTCATCTCGACGCTTTGGATGGCGGAATGGTACATTTCGGTCGCACGAAGTCTGAGGGATCTTGAACCTGCGCTTGACTTGCTTCAATGGGTAGTGAGGCACGCATCGGAGGCCGGCTTACTTGCTGAGCAGATCCATCCTTTCACAGGCCAGCCACTTGCAGTAATGCCGCTTACGTGGAGTCATGCGGCTTTTGTCTCTGTAGTTCAAAACTATCAGTCCAAAGTTCGAGAACTTATCGGGCGCAAGGCAGATAAGGCAGAGTTTTAGGCCTAGGATGTAACCAGGCAAAGGGTCGAATTGAAAAGAATTGCAATTGGCCAGATTGAGTCCTTACCATCTTCCCCCAGAAATTTTAAGGATTTGGGTGGACTTTCATCTTATTCAAAATCAAAGGATGTTAGTCCTATTGCGATATATATAGTGTTGGAGGTAGAATTAGGCATCATGAGTAAAGTGTAATGGATTGAAGCATGAGCTTTCTGATACCTTTTGCAAAGGCAACGATAGCGTTGTTCATTATAATAGACCCACTGGGGCTAATACCGCTGTTTCTTGCGCTTACGCAAGATGCTACTCCAGATGAACGGCGTGCTATCCTTGCACGAGCTACAAAGGTCGCACTCCTCCTTTTGCTTCTTTTTGCTTTTACTGGGACTGGTATTCTAAGGTTGTTTGGAATCACCCTAAGTGATTTCAAGATAGCAGGCGGCATATTACTTCTCGTTGTCGCAATGAAAACAATCAGCGAGGCGCATTATGGCGTTTCCTCGGCAGGCCAGACCGGCGTAGTCCCATTAGCAGTGCCATTATTAGTAGGTCCTGGCGCGATAACCACAACAATTGTATTGATAGGACTCTATGGCCTTTGGATAACAGTCGCAGCTGTTATATCCTCATTTGCTGTTACTTTCCTAATATTCAGATATGTAAGCTTTCTTTACCGAATTCTCGGCAAGACAGGCTCAGATGTTATCGCCAAGATAATGGGAATGCTCCTTGCTGCGATTGCAGTTCAGTTCATCCGCCAGGGCATTCAAGAAGTCTTCCATCTCTATTGACATGCAACTGGTTGATTTTTGAATGTACCGATTTGATAGGGAATTCTCCGCATAGTTTACCCTCACTAGCCTTGGGGTATAGCTAGAATGAACTAACATATCCCACCAAAAAGCCCCAAAGACCGTCGTCGCTGGGCTATTGAAAGTTTGAGCTTAATTTACAAGTAAATTAAGAAAAGGCGCTTCATGCGGAGAATAGGCATCGTAACCCCAGATCTCGAGCGTGATTGGGCAAGTAGGGAGCTTCTCAATGCGGCAATGAATGTTGCCGAGGGCTTGCCAATAGACCCCCTATCTTCGCTGATAGAGGTCGACAACAGCGGCTCAATACGTTTCGATGGCGAGCCTGCCGAAAGCTTTGACGCTTTTATTCTTCGGTATTTTAGTCAGCAAGGCGAAGTAGATTACCAATATGACGTATTTGAGCTTATTGCGCGCAGTGGCAGGCTAATCATAAACTCCCTCGAGAGTTTGTCCGTTGCTGAGAGCAAAGCTCAAACGACATTTTTCCTAAAACAGGCAGGGTTGCCTGTGCCCCGCACGATTATCACTCAGAAAATTGATGAGGCGATGGCTGCGATAGAGAAATTTGGCACCGCAGTAATAAAGCCCCTTTACGGTTCACATGGCATTGGTGTTGAAAAGGTCGTGCCTGAGACCAGCATGGAAATACTTCCGACCTTTTTGCAGCAATATCGTGCAGTTTACGTTCAAGAGTTCATACCAAACAATGGAAGAGATATACGTGCCTTTGTGGTTGGTGAAAAGGTTGTCGCTGCAATGTATCGATACGCTAGTGAAGGGCAGTGGAAGACAAATGTGTATCAGGGAGGTAAATGCGAACCCTGTTATTTAACGGACGATATGCGGGAAATGTGCTTGGCAGCTGCGCGAATTGTAGGCCTTGATTATACCGGTGTGGACATAATAGAAGGTCCAAATGGTCCTCTAATATTGGAGCTTAATGGTGCTCCGTCGTGGTTTGGATTGTCAGATACTACCTCATGCAACATAGCCTCAGAAATTATTCAATACGTGCTTTGGAAGCTTGATAAAAGCCAACCTGCGCGTGTACCGATGAGCTTCAATATGAAATGTCAGCCATGAGATTCTGCGAAGGCGATTCTTGATGGAACGATGGATTCAGCATTATGCGTAGCCTTTATTTGTACGCAATGTTTGGCATGGTTATCAAATGGTTATAACCAGATTGAGAAGTCGAAATAAAAAGGCTGGAGGGAATAAGGTTAAAGTCGATGCAAATCGACTGACGACATAAGTCCATAAAATGCGCGCAGTTTATTTGCATGTTTGGCAAATAAACTCAATGAAGTCGGAAAGGCAGATAACAAGATGTCATAAATTTTACAAAAATATCGACTAGGAGGGCGTTGGGAGATTAAAGATTTTGTCAAAAAGGTAATAAAGATTATGGCAATTAGCTTTGGGCTTTGACATCTTAAAACAATTTTTAATGTCGTTTGCCCGCAGAATAAACCAAGGGCAAACGAAAAATCGAAAAAACTCGCAGCGGGCTATTTGCCCGGCGAGCACAGTAGGAGGTGAGATAGATGGCCAAGGAGAAGAAAGGCGCTATGACGGTAAGCGAGGCCGGACGCAAAGGTGGCCAGACCACGAGCAGCAGATACGGCCATGAGTTCTATGAGGAGATCGGCCACAAAGGCGGTCAGAAAGTCAAGAGGCTGATTGAGGAAGGTAAGAAGGCCGCCGCCTCGAAGTAATAGAGGTTCTCATTAGTTTGCAAAGAAGCAACACGCCAGGGCTCTATTCTGGCGGGACGGATATCCTCTCGAATTTCCGGGAGGAGGTGAAAAAATGGCCGAGGAAGGCAAGGGCGGAATGAGTGTGAGCGAGGCCGGACGCCGAGGCGGCAAACGCACAGCCGAGACTCATGGCCACAAGTTCTACGAGGAGATTGGCAGGAAGGGCGGAGAAACAACCAGCGTAAAATATGGGACGCCCTTCTATGAGGAGATCGGCCATAAAGGCGGCCAGAAGGTGAAGAGGCTCATTGAAGAAGGCAAAAAGGCTATTGGAGAGAGCTAGCTTAGCTAAGCAGCCATCCCCGCTCCGGCCCGGGGATGGCTGGAATAAGTTTCGCTAGCTTAATATAGCCTTGAAGTCTTGCAGTCGAATTAATTCGTTTACTCCCAATTGAGGAGGTGAAACGAAATGGCAAAAAGAGACGTTGGTGATATAACGGTTAGCGAGGCTGGTCGCCGAGGTGGTAGACGCACTGCTCAAACTCACGGCCATGAGTTTTATGAGGAGATCGGCAAGAAAGGTGGCCGCAGAGGAGGCGAGACCACAGCTGAGCGTTATGGCCACGAATTTTATGAAGAAATAGGGCGTAAGGGTGGCCAAAAAGTTAAGAAGCTCATTGAGGAAGGTAAAAAGGCTCTTGGCGAATAGAGCATCTCTTTATTGGCTTCTTAACACGATTGGCTTTTAGTAAATTGGCTTCTTGTTAGTAATTTGTTAATTAAATGGGTATAAGGAAAGTAGGAGTGCATGAAATTGGCAAAACTGTGAAATCACAGAAGGTAAGCGAGCCATGGCCGGCACGTCAAATTGACGTGGCATAAAGTGGATTGCCGCACTTGCAGTTCGGCCGGGCTCTTACATAATAAGCCCCATATAGTTCAAAAGGTGTCGTGCCAGCAGATAAGCTGGTCCGAGATTATAGTAAGCGAATGAAAGGAGGTGCTTCTCATGGCGCGTGAAAAGAAGGGGCAGATGACAGTGAGTGAAGCCGGAAGACGCGGTGGTGAGACCACCAGCGAGAAGTACGGCCATAAGTTCTATGAAGAGATCGGCAAAAAGGGCGGCAAGACTACCAGTCAACGGTACGGCTCGCCGTTTTATGAGGAAATCGGCGCCAAGGGCGGACAGACCACCAGCGAGAAATATGGACATGAGTTCTATGAAGAAATTGGCCATCGAGGTGGTCAGAAAGTCAAAGAGCTGATTGAAAGAGGAAAAGCTAGCGGTCAGTAACGTCCTTCATACCCAGATAGACGACGGCATCATTCCCTGCAGTAGGGAGATGCCGTCGTCATGTCTGTTTGCATTTGGTGTTTGCTGTAGCCAGGTTCTGAAGCGAGGATGTTTTTTTCTTTACCATTCGTACGCTCGACCCTTTGCGAGTCTTGGCAACTTGAACATAATCCATTAGACTGTAAATAAGCGTCAACCCCCTGCCGCTTTCCTGCAAACTTTCTGCGTTTTTCAAGCAGGAATCCGGTTGGAAGCCATGGCCCTCGTCGCGAATGTCAATAGTGAGGGCATCGTCTGTTACCTCACATATAATCACAACGGCGTTGTCTGCCTGTCTGGGACTTCCATGACTTACGGCATTGGTAACCGCTTCTGAAACCGACAATTCGATATCCTTTACTGCTTCGTTCGGGAAGCCCATGCTTTCTGCAATTGCCGCTATTCCCTTGCGAGCCATCGGAACGTACCTTACATCGCTGGGGATTCGGAAGAGGACGCTTCTATTGCGTGATATGGCAGGCATCGTAGGATTCCTTCCAACAATCACTCTTATTGCGTCGGGCATAAAGCTTATACCCGACAACGGTAGCATTGAAACGCAGGGGGTAGGCAGTCACACTTGCTCTAAGACTAGCTCCTTTGCCGTCGGGCATTAGCGCGTATGAACTCAATGTGCTCGTCGGTGACTGCCTTTTCGAAGCTTCGGAAGCCTGCAAGCTTGAATCCGTGTTTCTGCGCCAGCGCAGAAATCTCGGTTACTTGTTCAACGCTTACATTCTTGCCAAGTGTGAAATTCTCGTAGCGGCCTTCGAGGGCTAGAATCATTGTCTCAGACATGCAGGCGTATGCTGTTTTGGGTGGGAAGCCAAAGTTGAAACGGAAATCAACATCGCCGGGAACGGCAACAACGCCTCCTTCAATAACTAGAACGTCGTTGCGCTCCTTTGCAACTCTTGCTGAAACGTCCCTGGGACGGGCTATGTCGCATACAACAGCGCCGGATTTGAGGTCGGATGGGTGAATTATAGCGTTTATAGCACTGGTGACCGTAATGATGATGTCGGCATCTCGAATTCCCGTATGTACCTCTGTAAACACTTTGGTAGTACAATCGGATTCTGCCGCGATTTCCGTTGCTACCTTGTTTAGTGGTTCGAGGGAACGGTCTACCAGTGCGAGTTCTGGCATCCGGCGGGCGAGAATGCGAGCACAGGTTCGGCCAATGGAGCCTGCTGCGCCAACGACGGCCGCCTTTGCTTTTGAGGGGTCAATATCCATAATCTCAGCTGCTCTGAGTACGCCTTCTATGCCGGTCGCAATTGTATAACTATTTCCCGTTGTAACTGCAATATTAAGATTTTTTGCGATAGTTATTCCGCCATCGCCTACAACCGAAGTATGTGCTCCGAGCCCTATTATGCGTGCTCCCTGTTCCTCGGCAAGTCGTCCAGCCTTGATTATTTTCTCATACACAAAGTCTAACGGCAGTGTGCTCATTTGGCGCGGCGTTAGCGGACAACCTATAAACCAGCCTTCTGCTTCTTTTCCGGTTGCCGATTTTACGCCGGTAATATGCGAAAGGACCATTGGCTCCTTGAACTTAAGACCCCATTCGACTAGTCTTTCGGGCAGAAATTTGGCAATGGGATATTTACGGGCAACGTCGCGTTTCGCATCTATTGGATGGATTACAAAGGCAAATTTTTCCAATTTACTTTCCTTGCTTCTTAATTTTTCACTATGACATAGGTTTTAAATCAATGTCTATTTTTTTCATGCTTGTTTGCAAGCTTCTTCTGTTAGGGCAAGCATTTCGTCCAATGTCGTTGCGCAAGAGGCCGCTCGTCTTAGGTGGGAAGCCCCTGGAATACCTTTTATGTACCAGGCTAGTTGCCCTCGCATTTCTCTAACTCCACGTTCCTCGCCGTATAGCTCGGTCATTAAGCGAAGATGCTCGCGGGCAACCTCCATCCGTTCTGCACAAGATGGTTCTGGTGGGATTTCACCGGTAGCTATGTAATGTGCGGTCCTACTGAATATCCAGGGATTTCCCAGTGCCGCCCTGCCTATCATCACAGCATCACAGCCCGTCTCTGTCAGCATGCGCACTGCATCCTGAGGGCTTTTCACATCGCCATTGCCGATAACAGGGATGCGGACAGCCTTTTTTACACCAGCTATAATATTCCAATCGGCCGTTCCCGAATAACCTTGTGCTGCTGTGCGACCGTGGATTGTCACTGCAGCGATTCCGACTTCTTCTGCTATCCTGGCAACTTCGATGGCCGTAACATATTTGTTATCTGGCCCTTTCCGTGTTTTTACCGTCACCGGAATGCTTACTGCTTGGACGACGGCTGACATTACCTCCCGCGCTTTTTCTAGGTTTTGCATTAGAGCTGCCCCGGCTCCTGTTCTCACTACCTTGCGAACTGGACATCCAAGGTTGATATCTATTGCATCTGCCCCAGCAGCCTCAACCATTGCGGCTGCTGATGCCATTGTGTCAGCGTCTGCACCAAAAATCTGAACGATTACAGGCCTTTCTTCATTTGTCCAGTCGAACATGCTCAGCGTTTTCGAATTTCGGTATCGGAGCCCATAACTGCTTATCATTTCCGTCCAGACTGCCGCCGCACCATGCCGTCGGCAAATCAGTCGGAATGCGTGATTTGTAACTCCTGCCATCGGCGCGAGGACGATGGGAGGGTCAAGCAAAATTCGGAATGTTTGTCGCCGGATTTCAGATGGCCTGCGTTCGATTTTCGTTTTCTATTCTTACTCCCCTATCGGAAAACAATACGAGTAACAAATAGCGTACCGATTGAAAGCAGTATCTATTAGCTACTCGTTACTAGTCTTTGGTTGCCAATTTTGCTCTTTCATAGAGGATTCTTAGACCCTCTAATGTGAGAAAGAGGTTGATGATTTCTATTGTCCGACTGAGTGGCGCGATTAAACCAGCCAATCCACCTGTCGCTATTACTTTTGCAGTTCCTCCCAGCTCGCTTTGCACTCGGTTAACTAACTCGTCAATCTGGCCAGCAAATCCGAATAATATTCCTGCTTGCATACTGGTGACCGTTGTCGTGCCTATTGCTGATGGCGGGGTCACTAAATCTATTCTTGGCAATCGGGCAGCGGCGCGGTGGAGTGCCTCCGTTGATATGCCAATTCCTGGCGCAATCACACCTCCCAAGTATTCACCCGTTTCAGAAACCGCGTCTAGCGTTGTTGCGGTGCCTAAATCCACAACTATCGCTGGACCGCCATAAAGTGCATATGCTGCGATGGCGTTGGCTATTCTATCCGCTCCAACGTCGGATTTTGGTTCGTAGTTAATTTTAATTCCCATGTCTTTCGATGGGTCCACTACAAAGGGTTCGATGTTAAAGAACTTCCGACATGCTGCGACCATGTCCGACATTGTGGGCGGCACGACGTTTGATATGGCTATACCTGTTATGTCTTGAAATTGGATGTTGGAATATTCAAATAAATCTCGAAGAAGCATTCCATATTCGTCCGCTGTCCTGCCAAGTTGCGTACGAATACGCCAATCTGCAATTAGTTGGGAGTCTTTGTAGACTCCCAACATTATGTTTGTATTTCCAACATCGATTGTAAGAATCATCGGTTAACTTGGAATAGGTTGAAGTATGGGCTCGAGGTCTATGCCAGGTACTCTTCGAGTTTTTTCCGTCGCTTGGCGTGGCGGAGCTTTTTAAGAGCCTTGGCTTCGATCTGGCGGATGCGCTCTCGTGTAACCTGAAAGTGCCGCCCAACTTCCTCGAGTGTCCTGGGGTAGCCGTCGTCCAGTCCGAAACGCATCCTCAGTACATCCCGTTCTCGACTAGTTAGCTCTGATAGCACCTCAACAATCCGCTCGCGCAGGAGCTGATGTGATGCGGCGTCGTCTGGCGAAACGGTATCACGGTCTTGAATAAAGTCGGAAAGGTGACTATCCTCTTCCTCTCCAATTGGTGTTTCGAGCGAAAGAGGCTCAGGTGCAATCCGCATAATTTCGCTAACGCGCTCAACCGGCAAGTCCATTTCGCGAGCCAGCTCTTCCAAAGTTGGCTCGCGGCCAAGTTCTTGAAGAAGGTGGCTTGATGTCTTTATCAGGCGGTTGATCGTCTCGACCATATGCACCGGGATTCGAATTGTCCGACCCTGGTCCGCTATAGCACGAGTGATCGCCTGGCGAATCCACCATGTGGCATATGTGCTGAACTTATAGCCTTTCCTATAATCGAATTTCTCGACTGCACGAATAAGCCCGATGTTCCCTTCTTGAATTAGGTCAGGAAATGACATCCCGCGACCGCTGTATCTTTTTGCAATGCTTACGACAAGACGCAGGTTTGCTTGAATTAGCTTTTCCTTTGCTTTTTGAGCTTCCGGAGTCTTGCCGTCGCCTTCAGCTATTGTTTTGGCGAGGGCAACCTCTTCCTCCATTGTTAGGAGCGGAGTTCGACCAATCTCGCGGAGCCACATCCTAACCGAGTCGTCAAGCGGAAGTCCTTCCATGGCAGCGAGTTCTTCTTCATGAACCTCGATGTCATGGACGGGTGCTTCCTCAGGCACAGGGGCTTCCTCGACGAGTTCAGCATCTTTGATCTCCTCGACTACTTGAATTCCTTCATCGGCAAATGTTTGCAGGAGATCGTCTATCTGGTCCGCATCAATATCTTCTTGGCGGCTCAGAGTATCGCTGATCTCGTCATACGTAAGTATGCCCTTACGTTTGCCTTCGTTTAGTAGTTTTTGTATTTCTGCGTTTTCTTTAATATCTTCAACTGTCACTTTCGTTCATCCCTTTAGGACCAGCTTTTGGATCTACTTTTCCGGTTTCTCTAAATAATTCGATAGCTTGTCTGATTGCTGCTTCGTGCAAATCCTTTGAAGCATCTATTATACCATCTTTCATATACGGTGCAAGAATGTCCGAAGTTCTCATTTTCCTAAGTTTTGATTTCTTTATCAATTCGATACAATCCTGCAAACCTTTTTCATTAAGTGGCGGCATGTCCTCCCGCAATGCAAGCTCGCTTAGAAATCTGCCGACTTCAGCTGTAACTGATCCTATTATCTTGTTTAGCTCGACCACTCCATTTTCCCTAACGGCTTCGAACGCCGCTTTTGCCGCTGTGCGGGTTAGGTCGTTTGAGAAATCATTTTCTGATAGCGCTTCTACAATAAGTTGCGCTCCCTCCTCGTTGCGAATTAGTGTTCTTAAGATTGAAATTTCAGCCTTCTCAACGGCTGTTTTAGGTTTCGACCATTGATTGATAGGCGTTTTTATTCCTTTTATGCTCTGCCGCCTTCGCGCTATTAGTTCAATATCCTGCCTTAGGTGTTCCTCTGCTCTAGTTGTACCCGTCTCAAAGTTCGGATGATACCTTGCGAGCTTTCTAATATGCTTTTCACGTTCGATACTAGTGGGAATCTCAGCCAAGATCCTTACAGCCTGTTTGAGCATTTCTGCTCTACCTGTATAAGATGACAGATCATGGCTCTCCATTAGTATCGCAAGCCTGTAATCTATAATTGGCAGCGCATCTGAAATTGCGGCGGCAAACTCGGTTACAAGCCCTTTCCTAAGCACACTATCTGGGTCGTCGCCGCCCGGAAGTCGGGCTATTCGTACATCGCACCCAGCTTCTTCAAACATGGAAGCGCCTCTAATTGCCGCCGAAATTCCCGCAGAATCGGCGTCGTAAGCTAACACTACCCGCTTTGTATAGCGTAGTAGTACATTAATATGTTCCCTAGTGAGCGCCGTTCCTAACGTGGCTACACAGTTCTCGAAACCTGCTTGGTGGCAGGCAATGACGTCTGTATAGCCTTCAACAACAATCGCTTGGTCAAGCTCTGCGATCTTTTTACGTGCAAAATTGAGACCATAAAGCGCTCTTGTTTTGTTAAAAAGCGGCGTCTCCGGCGAATTTAGATATTTTGGTTGGTCGTCGGAGGCGATGGCCCGACCGCCGAAGCCGATTGTCTGTTCGTGTATGTCAAAGATCGGAAAAATAATCCTATGCCTAAAACGGTCATAATATCCGCCGTCACGATCGCTTTTGATAAGAAGGCCTGCCTCTGCCGCATAAGCTAAGTTCACGCCTTTTTTGGTCAGGTAAGAGACCAAGCCATCCCAAGCAGCTGCGGCGTATCCGAGCTTAAACTGCTCGATAGTTTGATCGGCAAGCCCGCGCCTTCGAAGATATTCAATAGCGATTGGTGTTCGTTTTAGCAACTCCCGATAATAGGAGGCCGCTATTTCGTTTATTTCCCTAAGGGCATCTCTGCGGCTTGAATGTCGTTTTTGAAGGCGCTCAAGCTCTACTCCCGCGCGTTTTGCCAATCGTTCAAGGGCTTCTGGGAAAGTGAGGCTCTCCGCCTTCATCACAAATGAGAAAATATCGCCGTGCTCGCCACAGCCAAAACAATGCCATGTTTGAAATTGCTCGCTGACCGTAAAAGAAGGTGTTTTTTCGGCATGGAATGGGCAGAGCCCGACGTGATTTTTCCCGACGCGCTTCAGAGTAACATAGTCCGATACGACGTCAAGAATACTGAGCCTTGTCCGAATCTCATCAATGGCGTCGCGCGCGCTAGCCACACAGAGCAACCCCCGCTCGGTTAACGGCACTAGTCCCAAAGCGCAATTGTGATGCCTACAACTGTCTTGCCCAAGAATGTAAATGCTACCCTATTCTTTTCAATGTATTTTGTGACCATTTGCATTCCGGACTTCTGGTGGGACTCTGGGTAGCCGTATTTCATGATAACGTCCTTATAAGTGCTTCCGAGCTTAATACCCTTCGAAGTTCCTATGCCAGGCCAATCCACGCCGAAAGCGGCAATCTGGATTACTATGCCATCAGGGTTGATGATGAACTCGAGGGTATGATTCTTGGGAAACCGATAGATCCATGTAACCTCGGGAGCTGACTGCTTGTTTGCTTTGCCTCCGGCTGAGCCTTGGAAAGGCGATGATTGCTCCGGTGCCGAAGAACCGCCTGCTGATGGAGGAGGACCTTCAAGCGCCGCAAAGGGGTTTGATGCCCCACCCATGCCTGGAGGCGGGCCTTCGGCGGTACCGAATGGACTGCCGGCCCCTGTGTCTGTTGCTGCTTGTCTTGTAGACCCAACCCTTATTTCTGTAGGATTGCCGTACTTCTGGATTATGCTCAGCGCCGATCTGCCTAGCCGGATTCCTGCCAGCTGAAGCTCTTTTACCTCCGCTGCATAGGCGAATGACGCGGATATAACCAGGGCTACTATGATAGGAATACATATGAATACCCTTGTTCTAAATGCCATGCTTTACCCTCGCTTTCGAAAGTTTGTAGCTAAAAATATTTCTACATTGCCTATTTCAAATCCTCCTTGTGGCAATAATTTTTATAGGCAATGACAAATGAATCGGGATTACCCTGTTTTAGACAATTCCAATGGAACTTTTGTTCCAAAATGTCAATCATAAAAACGGCACGCTTTGGGCAGGGTATGAATAATAGATAGCCACATATTTCGTTTGGCAGAAGTACAATAGCAAGTTGACGATGACAGCACCATTATGTTATAATGCTTTGGTGTGATGACTAACTTACGCTCAATTAGCAGATACCAGAATGGAAAGGTGATAGCACTCGGATGTTCGACAGTAACGAGGCGTTGCTCGCCAGGGTTGAAGAACTCCAAAAAGAGTTAGAGGAGAGCAAGCAATATATAGCAACCCTTGAAAAGGCGAAAAGAGAGCTAGAGCAAAAAATTCGAAGCCTCTCCGAGCCTAGCGGTGAGCCGATTCCAATAACTGAAATTGAGGAGACCCTTAAAAGGTTCGTACGCAAGACAGCTGAGATTCTCTACGCCGAAAAGTGTGTGTTTATGCTTTTTGACAAAGAAAGCGGTGAACTTGTAGCTACTAAACCTGCCTATGGGTTGACCGATGAAGAGATAAAGGCATTCAGAGTCCGTGCCACACAGGGCGTTTCGGGCGAGGTATTCCGAACTGGCAAGCCAATCATAATACACGATGCGTTGAATGACGAACGCACATACAAGGATAATGTTGCTCTTCTCCATGTTCGCAACGGTGTTTGCGTGCCCTTGATTTCTGAAAAACGCGATGAAGAGGGGCGCGTGATTGAGAGTACCACTATTGGTGTTCTTCATGTTTTCAACCAGCGCTATGGAAACATTTTCACCGAGGAAGACGTCCGCCTGCTTCAACGCTATGCAAAGAACGCTACTGCGGTAATTCTGAATGCCCAGATATATCGCGAATTTGTCGCGGAGAAGGAAGACCTTGAACACATAATCGAGAGTGTATACGCAGGCTTGTTAATGGTAAACAAGGATGGCAGAATCACTCAGATGAATGCCTCTGCGCGGTCAATGTTTGGTGCGCAGGGTAAAGATGTTCTTGGCAAAATGTATTATGAGGTAATAGGCGAGCCAAAGGTAAAAGACATACTTGTCCAATGCTTAACGGAAAATACAGAAGTCGCAAGCGAAATCTCGCTTCGTATAGACGAGAGCGAGAGGATTTATCAAGTACAAACGGCACTTGTTAAGGGCGAGGAGCAGCAACCAATAGGCGTCGTTGCAATCTTTAATGATATTACAGAAATCCGAAATGTTGAGCGAATGAAAACGGCGTTTGTATCAACCGTTTCCCATGAGCTTCGAACTCCTCTGACTTCGATTAAAGGCTTCATTTCAACGCTCTTGATGGATGAAGAGGGTTATTACGACCGCGATACCCAGCGTGAGTTCTACACAATCATTGACACGGAGTGTGACCGCCTAACCAGATTAATTAGCGACTTGCTGAACGTTTCTAGAATCGAAGCTGGCCGAGCGTTGGAACTCAACCTTAAGCCTGTCAACTTGCCAAACCTAATCGAAAAGGTTGTCACCGTCCAAAAATCATACACAAATAAACATACCTTCAAGATAGAGCTCGATGACCTGCCAGAAATCACTGCCGATGAAGACAAAGTCGACCAAATTTTGACCAACCTAACAAACAACGCAATCAAGTATTCACCAAAGGGTGGTCAAATTACCATAACCGGTACATCAAAAGACGGTATGGTTACAATAAGCGTTGCCGACCAGGGAATGGGAATTCCTAAGGACCACCTACCAAAAGTGTTTGAGCGATTCCATCGCGTTGACAATCGGGATACGCGTGAAGTTGGCGGTACTGGAATAGGTCTCTACCTTGTGAAGCACCTTGTTGAGGCGCATGGCGGCAAGATTTGGGTTGAAAGTGAGTTAGGGAAAGGCTCGACGTTTACGTTCACTTTGCCGATAACGCCTCCGTCTGAGGAAGAGGAAGAAACGAAAGAGAAAGAGGCCGTAGCTTGAGTCTCAAATCGCAGCGAGATTATGCAAAGGTGTTTCCTGAAATGGCTCAAGTAACGGTAAAAGTTCTCATCCAAAAGCTACCTGGTGCCGAGGACCTTCCTCTCCCTGATTATGCAACTGCTGGAGCCGCTGGCATTGACCTTCATGCGGCAGTGGAAAACGATACAATCCTCAATCCAGGCGAGCGCAAGCTCATTTCAGCTGGTATACGAATAGCAATCCCCGAAGGTTTTGAAGGGCAAATACGCCCAAGAAGCGGCTTGGCGCTAAGACATGGCATTGGTTGTGTTAATTCTCCTGGCACGATTGATTCTGATTACCGAGGGCCTATCCAAGTAATTTTAATCAACTTTGGCGATGAACCATTTACTATCCATCGGGGAGACCGCATTGCTCAGCTTGTGATTGCACCAGTTGCGAAGGCCGTCCTTGTCGAATCAGAATTTCTGCCTGAAACTGAGCGCAGCGACGCTGGCTTTGGCCACACAGGCATTGCTCCGACGAATAACAGATAGGAAAGCATTGGCTGTTTTAAGTTCATTTGCCAATGCAATTTGCTTGCCGCGAAAAGACAAAGAAGGAAAAGTCTGATGAGTGAGCTAGCATATCGGGAGCTTTATGCGCCTGGCCATTTTGGAAACTGGTACGAAGTAATGGCTCCTTATGAGGCCGAAGAGATGCTTCGTGAGGCGAAATATTGGGGTTTTAACTCGTATGGTGACTGGCTTGACGCTGCCGACTTGAAGGACCCACACGACAATCCCAGAAGAGAATATCTCCTGCCCCAAGTGCTCTGGGAACGGAAACAAGAGTTTTATCGCATTGCAGAAAAACTTGGCTTTCAAACCAACCTAGTCATCACCCCAAATCATGTCTACCTCAACCAAGTTTCACCAGAAATCGCTGCCGACAGAAAGGACAAAAGGCTTTTTGGCGGCCAACTGATATGTCCTTCGAAGCCGAAGGGCCGAGAGATTATCTTGAATAACCACCGTAACCTTTTTAAGGACCTGAAGTCAAAGGGGGTTAGCTTGGACTCTATCTCAGGCTGTCCGTTTGATTACGGTGGGTGCTCCTGCCCTGAATGTAGCCCTTGGATACTGACTTTCGGAAGACTTATGGTGGAAATCCATGGAATTGCACGAGAATATTTTCCAGGGATTCAGATGAGGTTAATCGGTTGGTGGTGGACAGCGGAAGAACATAAGATTTTTAAAGAATGGGCCGACCGCGAGCAGAGAGGGCGGTTTGTGTCATTGGCAGAACACATCCTCTACGGCGAAACCCGTCCAAACCCTGAATTTGTGTTGCCCGAGGGATGTGAGCTTCATGCGTTTGTCCACATTGGATATGCTGAAAAAGCAAGCCCGAGGGATGTCTACGGAGCTTGGGGGCCGGTGATTGCTGCAAATCGTCTTTCTAGAACTGTGTATGAACTTAAGGGCATTGGATGCACCGGATTCCAAGCATATTCAGAAGGCTGCCTTGACGATGTAAACAAAGCTCTTCTTGGCGCACTTTCATCTGGGAAAGCGTCGGATGCGAAAGCAGTCCTCGCTGAGTACGCGGAAAGGTACTTTGATGCAAAGGGGCAGGATAAAAATGAATGGGCTTGTTGGTTGGCAGATTGGGGTGAACCATTCACTCGTGATGTTAAAAAGGCTCGCAAGGAGTTCGATAAGCTTGCAAGGAAAGCGCGCTCGAGCTGGCGGCTAGATCAATGGGAAGCCAAACTGCGAATCTTTGAGGCTAACGCCGAGGTGTTGGCGGGTAAAGAATGGAATGAGGAACGCCGAGCTGCGGCGGACCGTTTCTTTCTTGAGCGCGAGAAACTATTCCGCGGCATCTGGGGACTTGGACCGGTGCGTCACGTGCTTAATGCTAGGTACCATCCGCCACCTTGGTATCAAGAATTCCGAGCGGCAAAGGCTGTTGAAATAGGAGATGAACAATGAGTGTAGTTAACTTGAATCAAATTTCAAAATACATCGATGTTAGTGCTGAAGCTCAACAACTTCTGAGCAAGAGCGATCAAGAGGCATATGCAAACCTAAACTTTAAGTGGGAAGGTCAACTTATTTCAGCTGATGCTTATATTGTTCTTCATTGCTTGGTTCGCGGACCTGGCAAGGGCGGCATTAGAATGTCCGATGGTGTTAGTCTTGAGGAGACGCGCAGGCTTGCGGAACTTATGACATACAAGTGCGCGCTCACACGAATTCCTTTTGGCGGTGCTAAATCTGGTATTTGCATTGCTCCTCAGACTCTCACACCAGAGGCTAGGCGTGCGCTGATTGCAGAATACGTTCATATGTTTGGATTGTATCTCCAATCGGGCACCTACGTGCCAGCGCCTGATCTTGGCACAGGTCCTTCCGACATGGCTACTATTTATGGCTACACCCATGTTCCTGAATCCGTGACTGGGAAGCCGCCTAGGATTGGAGGGCTCCCAGGTCGTGAAGAAGCAACCGGTTATGGAGTTGCTACTGTAGTTAGGATGGCGGTAGCTGATATCCTTGGAAAAGAGTTGTCCGATGCCACAGTTGCAATACAAGGATATGGCAATGTTGGATACTGGACTGCCAAGTTTCTTTCTGAATGGGGCATGAGGGTAATTGCAGTGTCGGATGTTGGGTCTGCTTTATACTCAGATGTTGGGCTACCTATTTCCGAGCTTGGAAAGGTGAATTCCCTGGCAGCTACAGGTTTGCCCCAGATACCGCGCGATGAGCTACTGGTTGTGCCAGTAGATGTGTTAGTTCCTGCGGCGGTCGAGAATGTCATTACAGAAAAGACGGCACCAAATATTCAGGCAAAATTAGTTGTCGAAGCCGCCAATGACCCTACTACAACTGAGGGCGATAAAATACTCACTGAGAGGGGAATTTCCGTAATCCCTGACATTCTTGCCAACGCTGGGGGTGTTGTTGCTTCATATATTGAGTGGCGCCAAGCGAAGTCTGGAAGCCTTACAGAAAAAGAAGAGACTTATGCGGCTATCGAAAAGCAGCTCTCTCAGGCATATAGAGAGACAACTGAGGTTGCTAGGAGCAAGAATATAAGTCACAGACTGGCGGCGCAGATAATTGCAGTGGATGAAGTCGTTCAGTCAATGCGCGACCGTGGTTGGATCTAAGATTGCCTTTTTTCTTCCGGCTGAGTTGTAAACTTACTAATCGGGGGCAACTACGTGGTTGCCCCCATTGCTTTTAGGCCAATTTGCTAACTAAGGACATCATGTAAATTAGTAATGCCAGTCAACGTCCGCAACTTCTTTTGCATGCCGCTCGATGAATTCCCGTCTTGGCTCGACTTTATCGCCCATTAGAGTGGTAAATATCTCGTCAGCCAGCACTGCGTCTTCCATAGTTACTTGGAGTATTGTTCGCGTTGCTGGGTTCATTGTTGTCTCTGCTAGTTGGTCAGCGTTCATTTCGCCGAGACCTTTGAACCTTTGAACTTTTACGTCCTTCTTACCTCGTATATTTTTAAGGATTTCTTCTAGGTCTTGATCATTTTTTGCGTAGAATTGTTGATCTTTGCCCACGCTAACGCGGTAGAGCGGTGGCTGAGCAATATATACATGGCCAGCTTCGATGAGAGGCCTCATGTAACGGAAGAAGAAGGTGAGTAGCAGCGTCCGAATATGGTCACCGTCGACATCGGCATCAGTCATTATTATAACCCTATCATATCGAAGTTTTCTCAAGTCACAGCCGAACGCATTTTCTTTGCCGTTGCCATTACCGTTGGCGGTATTCTCTTCGGCGCCATTTTGCTCGCAATTCTCATCATCACCACTCATGCCGCGGGCGATTCCAGTGCCAAGAGCGGTGATAAGCGCGCGAATTTCTTCGTTTTCCAAAGCTTTATCTAGGCGGGCTTTCTCAACGTTTAGAATTTTACCTCTCAGCGGAAGTACGGCTTGGTATCGCCGGTCTCGGCCCTGTTTTGCGGAGCCACCTGCGGAGTCGCCCTCCACTAGGTAAATCTCACACTTCGATGGGTCACGTTCCGAACAGTCGGCAAGCTTGCCGGGGAGAGATGAGTTCTCCAGGGCACTTTGTCGCTTTACAAGATCCGCGGCTTTGCGCGCTGCCTCGCGCGCTCTGCATGCTGTAAGAGCCTTTTCGACAATTTTCTTTCCAACCGAAGGGTTTTCCTCAAGGAATTCTGAGAGACCCTCGCCGACGATTGAGTTTACTATACCTTCTACTTCGCTATTTCCAAGTTTGGTTTTTGTTTGGCCTTCAAACTGTGGGTGAAGTAGCTTGACAGAGATGACCGCTGTCAATCCTTCGCGGACATCTTCGCCCGTGAAGTTGTTGTCCTTTTCCTTTAGAGCGCCAATCTTGCGGGCATAGGCGTTGATTACCCTTGTTAGGGCAGTTTTAAAGCCGGATAGATGAACGCCGCCCTCTGCAGTATTGATGTTGTTTGCGAACGTCAGGATTTCTTCATGGTAGCCTTCGTTATATTGAAGAGCAATCTCTACATCAATGTCTTCGCGTTGGCGTGCAAAGTAGATAACCTTGTGGATAGGGTCTTTATTTCGATTGAGGTGTTCAACAAATGCCGCAATTCCCGTCTTGTAGTGGAATACTTGAGTTTCACCGGTTTCTTCGTTCGTAAATGTTATTTTAACTTGCTTGTTAAGGTATGCTAGTTCTCGAAGCCTTTGGATAAGGATTTCGGGGTTGTATTCTATTTTGCCAAAAATCTCATGGTCGGCTAGCCAGCGAGTGTATGTGCCGGTCTCTTTGGTTTTTCCAATTTTCCTGAGAGGACCGGTGGGTACCCCACGGCGGTAATCCTGCCGCCATATGCCGCCTTTCTGACGCACTTCGACATAGCACCACTCGGAGAGGGCATTTACTGCTGAAACACCTACACCATGCAAACCACCTGAAACTTTATACGCGCCGCTGTTAAACTTTGCGCCTGCGTGGAGCATAGTCATCGCTACTTCGACGCCTGACACGCCCATCTCGGAGTGGATGTCAACTGGTATTCCCTGGCCATTGTCGCGGACTGATATGCTTTTGTCGGTATGTAAAGTAACATCAATTCTATCACAGCGGCCCGCAAGTGCCTCGTCAATTGAATTATCTACGACCTCGATAAAAAGATGGTGCAATCCCTTTGGCCCAGTGCTGCCAATATACATGGCTGGACGCATTCGCACTGCTTCGAGGCCTTTTAAGACAGTTATTTGATCAGCATCGTAATTATTTACGCCGTTAGTCTTTTCTTCCTTCTGTTCAACTGCCATATCTTGTACTATACTCCTTCTTTAGGACACGCAAAAGCTCTGACAACGATGCAAACACTGTGTGCGTGGGGTGAGATTTTGAGTGCTTATGTTGCTTTTTGCAAATTAATTTTAGCACAAAATGGGTGTGAAAGTCAATTTTTCGGCGCTGTCAGAAGGTTTAAAGGTTGGCGTGCGAAAGCAAGCTTGGAAAGTAAGAGATTCTCAAACTTGGTCTTTATAGTAACTAGGTTAAGGAGAATAATCCAGCAAACGGAAGAATAAGTCTACTCCTTGCTAGTTCCCATTCCACGATCATGTGGAACATGTGGTTTCTCAGTTGTCTCCTCGGGGGTTGTTCCCTTGCGGGTAGGAAGCATTGCTGTTGCCGCGCTTTTAAATGGAGTGCGTGGGGCTGGCTCAGGCGGCAATAGTCCTTTTTTACGCTCCTCAGCCTCCTTGAGAATTTCCTCGGTAGAGGGTATTTCTTCTTCTGTGGCAAGCTCAGCGTCAAGTTCGACAGATGAGCCATCCGAGTCTTGGTCTGCACCGGTTGGAATTAGCCCAATTGGATCACCTGGCATTCCGGTAGGTCCAACAGGAATTGTACCCTTTCGAGTTCTTTCTCCGCCTTCATCAGCCATAGCGTCCTCCTGAAGATGGTTCGATAACGTTTGTATTTATTCTTCCCAAAGAATTTGAGTGGGAAACGGCGTTGTTTCCAAAGTCAATGTTGCCGGATTTTGCAAAAGCTAGCCGAGCGAATTTGATGCTTTGGAAACTTTCTAGCTGGGGTGCTTGCTTTTGTGCTGGGATATGAAGTATTTTAAAGTAGTAGCGATTTTTATCTAGATTGGATTCAGCAAGTAACTTGGTTTACTTATGTCGAGGATAATTCCTATTTTCAGCGTTGCCATCCTAGCTATTGTTGTCATTTCAGCTGCCCAACCTGCGCCATTTGAAAGGACAACTTCTGAGCTAGACTTCCAATTTTGTATAACCGGCTTTGAGCATGATAGTTTTTTTGGTGAGCCTTCTGCACTTGCGCTAGATGATAGGAACGGCTTATTATACGTTGCTGATTTGAAGTTTGGCGTGAGTTTGTTTACTTCTGACGGTGTTCCAAAGGAACAGCTGGGGATTCAGTCTGGTATTGAGAAGCCCGTTGGCCTAGCGGTAGACTCGGATGGGAACCTCTACGTTGCTAATGATTCGGGTGGTCCGATTCGAGTAATAGCTAAAAGTGGAGAAGTTACTGAGATAGAAATTCCCGTGGAGCAAGGTGAAGAGGTGCCCAAGGTCGGTAGGATAACTTTCGACCGGGATGGCAACCTCTATTTGGTTGATCGCGCTGGGTGCCGGATATATGTTTTTGACAAGAATCGCAAGCTAAAGCTGAAGTTTGGTGCAAAAGGCGACAAACGCGGTCAATTCAAATCGCTTTGCGATGTAGCGGTTGATCGCCAAGGTAGAGTTTATGCCCTCGACGCATCTGGTACGCCCGTCCAAGTGTTTGATAAGAAGGGCAAGTATCTATTCAAATTTGGCTTTCGGGGTGGTGGGTTGGAAGACATAGGGATTGCCTCTGGTATTTTTGTTGACCGACATGACCAAATATGGATTGTGGACAAAGGTCAGCACTGCCTGAAGGTGTTCGACCGCTCTGGCACTTTCTTGAGAAAGCTTGGGGTATATGGAACTGAGGGTGGTTCATTTTTCCAGCCTATTGATATGGAGATGGATAAGTTTGGAAGAGTTTACGTGGCTGAGGCAGGGGGGCGCCGTGTGCAGGTATTTTCGCTGGTAAAGCCGTATGAACCATTTCAACCTGCTGATATTGGTGGAGATCTTTTGCATCCATGAATTAACCTGGAAGTCAAAATAAACATACAAAGGAACAAATTATAGTGTCCGACCGCGAAGTTCATAATCACGAAAATGACATTGAAAAAACGGAACCGATAGGTGAATTGGCGATATTTGCTTCGCTGTGGAAGCTTTTCTCGTCCATGAAAACCGCTATAGTTCTCCTCTTATTGCTTGCACTGGCGTCTGTATTCGGAACCTTCGGAGAGGCGCCGGACATTTATCATTCGTGGTGGTACGCAACACTCCTGGTTTTAATGCTAGTCAATCTCCTAGTTTGCAGCATAAACCGCTTTGGTATCGCATGGCGTAGAACTTTTTCGCCTGCTATCTCGACCACGCCCAAGCAGGTTGGAGCGATGAAGAGGTCTGAGCAATTTTGTACCCCTCTGCCCTCCCAAGAAGCTGCGTCGAGAATTGTAACAACCCTACGTTCTAGAGCGTACAAAGTATTGCATGTAGAAGAAGAAGGAAATATATCACTTTACGCCACAAAGGGGCGTCTTGCAATCTGGGGGCCGTATTTAACCCACCTGAGTATTCTTGTAATTTTCCTTGGGGCCGTTATAGGTGCAAAGTTTGGCTTCGAGGGAGTTGTAGTGATTCCAGAAGGTGAAATGGTCTCAACCTACTTCGCAAAAGACTCAGGTCAAGAAAAGCCGCTAGGATTTGAACTGAAGCTACACGACTTTCATGTAGTTTGCGACAATCAAGGCCGGCCGAGCGCATATAACAGCGATTTGGAGGTCTTCGACAGAGGTCGCTCAGCTTTGCGGAAAGTGATAGACGTAAACCGGCCGCTTACTTACAAAGGGATATCGTTCTTTCAGGCGAGCTATGGGCCAATTCTAAGAGTTGCTATTACTTCCCCCAATGGTGAGACAGGGTCGGCTAATTTTTGGATTGATGTGGTAGAATCAGAGGGGTCAGTGGACTACAGGCTGTCGAATGTAGAGCCCCAGGGAATCCGTCTCGGGGGTAAGGAGATAGGGGTATTTATCCACGATTTCGCGCCAAATTTCAGAGGAATGGTACCAAAATATATGGTTGCACTGCCTCCTGATCCAGCGGCGCTGATATATCTAAATGAGCGTTATCCTAGCGAAATGAGCGTTGAAAACTGGAAGTCGCTTGGGTGGATTAGGTCCGGCCAGACGGTTGATTTTAGTGGATATAAAGTTGCACTAGAAGCCATTGAATACTCAAAGCTTGATATTTCCCGCAACCCAGGACTGCCAGTCTTATATGCCGGATTCATACTTGTCTTGTTTGGCATACTTGCGGCATTTTATATTAATCATAGGATAATTCGAGTAAGCGTATTATCAAATGAGGATGGAGCTTTGGTTGTTGTCGGTGCAACATCGAGAGCCGACTCATCAATTTTCGATAAGGATTTCGAGCGAATTAGGGATTGCTTGAAATCAGAGTCTTAGTCTAACATAGTTAAGCAGACTAAAGCAGGGTTCTGAGAAGAAGCTTGCGTTAGGTTGCTTGTTATTCGATGAGCTTAACATTTTTGCGTTAAGCATAACAACGAGTTTGTTCAAAAGGAGCAGAGGTATGATTAAGAAGTATGGCATTCCCGCCCTAGTCATTTTAGTTTTGGTTGGCATTAGTCTGTCAAATATCATTAGGGTGGATGGAGACACCCATACGGCGGCTTACAAAGGTTCTACATTATGCAAAATGTGTCACCAAAATACGCATAAAGAACTCGTGGAAGCGTATTTAAAAACGGGGCACCCAAAAGCGTTTCAGAAGGCGGATGCTGAGGGGGCGATTGTCGCAGATTTCTCGAGTAATCCTGTGTTCACAAAGGACAAAGTAGCCTATGTTCTCGGCAAAGGTATTAAACAGCAGGCGTTCCTGGATGCTAATCTTCAGGTGCTCCCAGCTATCTGGGACGTAAAAACAAAAAAGTGGAAGCCAACGCAGGCAGTTGATGGTGCAACCCAATGCATAGGTTGTCATGTAACGGGTTACAACGCGGAGACAAAGGCATACGTTGAGGCAGGTGTAGGGTGCGAGTCGTGCCATGGACCAGGAGGCGATCACGTCTCAAATGCCACTGCAAAGGGGTCAATTCTGAAACTAACCGAACTGCCTAGAGATAGACAGACAATGATTTGTGGTGGATGTCACTCGAAAGGAAAGGATTTGTCGGGTAAGTTTGCCTTCCCAATCGGCTTTAAACCTGGCGATGACCTTGCAAAGTTTTTCGTTGATGCCAAACCAACAACTCCTGGTCTAAACCAACAGTACTCGGAGCATATAACCTCAACTCATTATACAAAGCTTACAATGACATGCACGACATGTCATGATCCGCATAACCAGTCGGGCATAGCACATGAGCTGAGAAAGCCGGTCAACGAACAATGTCTTGGCTGCCATGCAGCAAAAATCAAAGACATGGCAACTCATGCTCCAAATGCAGCTGCAGACGCCACCTGCGCAACCTGCCATATGCCTTATGGTGAGCATATTTTCAAGAAGTTGGAGAAAAAGGAAGGCTCATGACAAATCAACTTAGCCTAATATTCTTTAAAATTGCAATGGGGTTTTATATAGGTGCGGCAGTGTTTTATATTGCCAACTTCTTAAGCCAGCGAAGGGCGTTTGGCGATATTGGAAGGGTAGTCCTAATTATCGCTGTAATACCGCATATATGTGCAGTAATCATTCGAGGAATCGTTTCAAATCGCCCACCATTTTTAAATCTGTATGAGTACATGCTTTCGGTGACGCTAGGCGTTGTAATATTATACCTAGCGCTAGAATTTTCAAATAAGAGCAAGATTTTCGGAGCAGTTGCTGTGCCGCTGGTAGCTTTGGCGTGTGTTTTTACTTCACGTCTACCTAGCGAGGTAGCATGGACCATGCCAGCGCTAAAGAGCGCATGGCGCGTGCCTCACATCTCAACTGCTATACTGGCATATTCAGCTTTTACAATAGCGTTTTGTCTGGGCATTCTCTATCTTCTTCGCGAGCATGCCGGAAAAGGGGGAGGATTTTTAGCAAGCAGACTTCCTTCGCTAGATGTGCTTGATCATACCGCCTATCGAATGATTGCTTTTGGGTTTCTTATGCAAACTGCACTATTGCTTACAGGTGCTGTGTGGGCGCAATTTGCTTTTGGGCGGCCTTGGAGCTGGGACCCAAAGGAAGTCTGGGCTCTAATAACATGGCTTGTTTATGCCGCATATCTTCACACCCGTTTGAGCATGGGGTGGAAGGGCCGAAGGTCTATTATCCTGACGATTGTTGGGTTTGCAGTTGTGCTCTTTACTTTATTTGGTGTGAACTGGATAGGTAAAGGCTACCACGCAACCTACCAGTAGTCCAATGGCGTACTATCCTATCAACCTTGACCTACAGAACAAAAAATGCATAGTTGTTGGCGGCGGGACAGTCGCCGAGCGTAAGGTCATGTCTCTGCTTGAATTCGGTGGTCGCGTTGTAGTTATTGCTCCAGAGTTAACCCCCGCCCTTAAACAACTCGCCGAGCAGGGAAAGATAGAGCATGTTTCCGCAGAGTACCAGCCAGGTAGCCTGAAGGGCGCTTTCTTAGTAATTGCAGCCACAAACGAACGTCATGTAAACGAGGCAGTCGCAGAAGAAGCCGAACGTCTTGGCATTCTGGTGAACATAGTAGACACACCTGCACTTTGCAATTTTTTTGTGCCGGCAGCCGTTAAAAGAGGCGACCTCATAATAAGCGTATCAACTTCGGGGAAAAGTCCGGCTCTTGCTAAGCATATCAGAGAGAAATTAGAAGCTGAGTTTGGACCGGAGTTTGGCATGCTTGCCGACCTGCTTGGCGCTATTCGTGAGAAGGTTAAGGCGAAATACTCAAACCAGCGCGACAGAAATTCTGCTTACGAACGGATAATCAATTCAAATGTGCTAACACTTCTCGCCGAAGGTAGGTCGGAAGAAGCATTGGAGGTTGCGATAAAGTGCATCTAATGGTCGTCGGCCTGAGCCACAAGATTGCGCCGATTGAGCTGCGGGAAAAACTGTTTGTTTCAGAGCAACAGCTTCCGACCGTACTTGCCAATTTAAAAGATTCAACTGCAATTTCCGAGTGCGCCATTCTTTCCACATGCAATCGTACTGAGGTTTACGTTTGCGCGTCTGCCCCCGATGCCGATACTTCCATCAAGACATTTTTAAGCAGAATTAGTGGTCTCTTAAACGAGGAACTCACGCCGAAACTCTATGTTCACCGCGGCCATAAAGCCGCTGCCCACTTGTTTCGCGTTGCATCGGGGGTTGATTCGATGGTTATCGGCGAGCAACAGATTCTCGGCCAGGTAAAAACTGCATACGCTATTGCTTCTAAGCATGGCGCAAGCGGGCCAGTGTTGAACACCCTTTTCCAGCAAGCGATTACAGTCGGCAAGAGGGCGAGGACAGAAACCGAAATTGCACGCGGAGCGTTCTCCATTGGCTCGGTTGCAGTTCAACTTGCACGCTCGATATTCGAGGAGCTTTCCGAACGAACGGTTCTAGTCATCGGTGCGGGCAAGATGGCTGAGCTGGCAATTACCCATCTTGTTTCATGCGGTGTTAAATCTGTTTTGGTGGCAAACCGCACCCATGAGAAAGCCGAACATCTTGCTTCGGAATTCAACGGCCAAGCCGTAAGGTTTGATAACCTTCAAACCGCACTTGTGAAAGCCGATATAGTAATTACTTCCACCGGCGCGCCTGAGCCCATTATTTCTCAGAATCTAGTTCTCTCTGTAATGCGTGCAAGGCGCGGCCGCCCAATCTTCTTTATTGATATAGCTGTCCCAAGAGACATTGAGCAAACAGTTGGCTTGATTGATAACGTTTTTGCTTACGACATAGACGACCTCCAAAAAGTTCTTGAAGTTGGAGAGGTAGCCCGCCGAGCAGAGATTGCCAAGGTTGAGGCGTTGATTGCCGAACAAGTAGACGAATTCATGCGCTGGTTTCGCATGCGTGATGTAGTGCCGATTATTACTGATCTTCAAAAGAAATATGAGGAAATCTGCGATGGGGAAATGAAAAAGCTCAGAAGAAAACTTGAGCATCTTTCCGAAGACGAATGGAATGCAATTGTAGTGGCGGCACGGTCAATAGTGCGCAAAGTTATGCACCAGCCATTGACTTGTATCAAACAATGTGCTGAGTCTGAAGATTCCTCAGATAGGCTCAGTTTTTTGCGAGAGCTGTTTGGCATTCAGGCAGATGAATCGAAAACCGACGAAAAGATTGATGGGAGTTAGGATATGCCTGACAGTAGCTTGTTAATCAAATTGGCAGCGGTTCTTTTTGGCTTGGCGGGCGTATTTTATATTTGGCGGGTCTTTGTGTGCGAAACAGCTGGTAGACTTGTATCCTTAATTCCCATCGTCGGTTCTATTATCCTTTGCTTCGGAGTGGTCGGTCGCAGTGTTGAGATGCAGCAAGTGCCGTTTACCAATTTGTCGGGAGCGCTAGCGTTCATGGCCCTGGCACTGGCAGTAATATATCTTCTTATGGAGCAACGGCGGCGGATTGGAGCGCTTGGAACCTTTGTGTTTGGAGTGGCAACAATTGCACTTCTGATTAGTATTTTTGCGCCCCAGCAGATAAATTTGATCCCGTTAACGGCGCCAACAAACCTTTGGGGCATGATACACTTTGGGGCGAGCTTGCTAGCTTATGTTGCTTTCACTCTTGCTTTTTTGGCTTCAATTACATACATGCTTCAGGAGTACATGCTCAAGAGAAAGCAAATCACTCGGTTGCAGAGGCATTTGCCGTCCCTGGATATGATGGACGATTTAGCGTACCGAATGGTGACGCTTGGATTCTTACTGCTCACAGTTGGAATTATTGCCGGTGTTTTGTGGGTCCAATCTACTTTGAGAGAGCTTTTGGTCTCGAAAGGCATCTGGCTTTTAATTACATGGCTTGTCTATGCAGCCTACCTGCATGTGAGAGTAGTTCGTGGGTGGCAAGGGAAATGGTCGAACCGACTTTTGGTTCTCGGATTTGCGTGCATTCTTGCTGGCTTTATAAGTGTCTTGGTTGCATGCTTTGGAGCAGATTCCACCTATTTTAATCTGCATAGATTTGAGTGGTAATCTATCTTTGCGGAGACCTCAACGATTGTGCTTCGAGTCGCTCGGACAATGGACACAGAAAGCAATTTTTAAATTTTAATCCGTGCTTTCCCCTCTTCGTAACATTGGGGACAATAGCCGTGTGAGATAGCGATGTCGTGTTCATTACCGAGGTAAGCCTCTGGTGAGACCCATTGGCCATCGGAGCGGCGAATCTTGCCACAAACACAACAAAACGTAAGCATTGAGCCAAGGAGCCTTTTCTGGGTAAGCTCAAGGAGATCTGCTTGAGGCTTTCTTATTTTTTCAAACCGAAGTATGCTTTCATATCCATTTATTTCTTCGATATACTGACCGGATTCCACAATAACTTTGTAGCCGCTTTCAGCTAGTGCAGCTAAAATCAATGCCCAAAGTGGGCATGGGGCGGTTCCTCTCTCCCAAGATTTTTGTTCGTTCCATATTTTGCCGCCGAACTGATTGTATTCAACCATTCGATATCTATTGTTAGGTAAATCTTCAAGCTCGATTTTGGAAAAGAAACCGCATGATGTAGCAAATTTTATAAGATTGCAGTACAGCTTCCAAGGGTCGGGATCGCGGAAAGACACTTTCATCTTTTCTTCAATATAACGCAGAAAGAAGCTCCCAATGGCTAAATACATTGCTTCTTCGCCTTTCGCACCGAATAGCCTATGGCATACTTCACCAAGCCCAAAGAAATAGCCCTCCATTAAGTCTGGTAGTTTTTCTCGTCGTTTTGGTCCTTCGATGACCTGTTTCATGTTCCACTGCCCTTATGAAATCTGCTAATTAATAAAGCATTTTCTAATTTCTCAGCTATCCCTATGGTGCCGGCGGCGTTATAGGCGCGGGAGCAACCGGCGCTTCAGGCGGCGTAGCAGTCTCGGAAGGTGCGTCAGGATTAGCAGGCTCTGCAGGCACAGGAGCAGACTCAGTTGCCAGCTCGGCAGAGTTATCGGGCGGTGTTGACGTGTCAGTAGTAATCGGCGCTGAGGGAGCGGCTTCACGCCGGCTGGGGTCATATATCATATCATAGGTAAAATTCATTAGCCGAGCAAATCCCTGGCGGTCAGGTTTGTCATAGATTGCTGATGAGCTGTCGCTCATCTCGTTCCAATTGTAATAACCTAAGCCATTTGCTGATATAGCACAGTCGACTGCAAATGCTGCCGCTCTTTCAGGGGTTGAATCTCCGAAGAATCTGTAAGCAAGTATTAGTTTCTTTCCGTCAAGTATCAAGAGGTCTTGTTCTTTTTTCACCGCACCAGACGACATATTTCCGACAGTGCGAATCATGACAATGTCGGCGAAATTCACAATTCGAGCTAGGTTTGCATTGTTCCAGCGAAAGACATTCGCATCAGGGTGGTCGATACTAAAAGGATAGGCAACTTCGGCGAGGAAGAGGACATCCTTGTGCTTTTTCTTAACGCGTTGGGCGACATCCGCAAGTGCATCAGCAATTAGGCGTGCCCTGAACGTTACATGTTCGCGCACAGCCATTGGCATGTTTTGCTTATCTTCGAATGCATAATTAAAGATTGTCTTATCGCAGGGGTCAATCTCATCGAAGCTTTTGTAGTTTGTCCCCCATTTTTTGTTTAATTCAGCTAAGTCGTGATATGACGAGCGCATCCATTTGCGGAAATATGCATTTGTCTCTTCGTCGAAAGAAAGGGGTAGCCCTTGTTCATTCCGCCAGCCAGTCTCAACACATAAGCCCACTACCGGAAGGAGCTTCCCACCGACCTTCACACGTAGCAAGGAGGGGTCATTGCCATATCTGTCTAGATATACTGACACATAATGCGCGAGTGCTTTTCTGAATTCGCCATCTTGGAATAAAATGCAGCCTTCTTCTACCTGCTTGTCTTGATTAACCGCTGGCTTGAGCTGTAAATGCGAGAATTTCATTAAGTTTTGGCGGTCTACAGCCTGGAGTTGAAGCCAGGGTAATATATAAACTTTCTCTTGCCCAGCCAACTTGTATTCGCGGTCAAGCCAGTACCAATCCCTATCTACCGCTTGACTTACTTCGTGGTCTACGCAAATTGTATTGAACCCAAGGTCCTTAATTTTCTTGAGTTCGGCGGCAAGGATTGCATCGTCGCTCTTCCAAGGGTCCCACCAATGACCGAAGAAGTATATTGACTTTAAGAGTTGTCCATCTGGTAGCCTCAATGGATCCTGGGGTCTGATTGGTCCTGCGAAAACAGACAAAGCAATGTTCAAGGAAAATAGGCAAAGGGCGGTTTTAATGATTAGGGATTTCATGCAATCATCCTCCTGCACGTACGGCAAAAGCTTTATAAGCTGTCGATAACGCAGCCGGCCCCGTATAATTACTGGCATTCTACCATGCGTTTAAGAGCAGGTCAAGGCGACAAATTTCAACGGTGATTTATCTAAAGGCTTTTGGAATGGGTTGGGAACAGACCGAGAAGCGAACTTAGGCGTTTTCACCAAGGTTTATTAAAGCTAACTCACAGCTCCAGATATAACCAAAATTATCAGGCGAAGACTTTGATGATTGTAAATATCCTCTGCTTTTTCTGGCCTTGTTCGCAGAAAGTTCACAAAGTTTTGCAATTACCGACATTGACAATTTGCCGTACCAGGCATAGAATTGGGGTGATAGGTGGTGGAAAGTGGTAAATTGTTCCACAAACGACCAATAATGACCTGACTCGGCCAATGTAAAGAAAGGGAGGACAAATTTTGATGGCACCTCTCACGATACCAGAAGGTGTGGTCACCGACATCCAGGTAGAAACTCAGCCGGCAGGTCTGACGGCCATGTACATGGTCGAGGCTCAGAACGCCGAGGAAAGCAAAGAGATAGCGGTCCTATTTAAGGAGTTCGCGTCAGCGGTTGATGTTGTGCAACTTTGTACAGGCAGGCTAATGGGCTATGCGGTAAGGGCACGTGACCAAGAGCAAAACCTCCTCCTAGACCAGATATACAAAGTAATCACATCTCGTTACCACGGTTTTGTAATACGACAAAAGCCGATTGAACAATGCATGTTCGAACTTTGCCGCGAATTATGCAGGGACTATGGCGGAAAAATGCTAAAAATACCCACCTGCGATATTTGCGGAAAATATGATCCTTTTCCCAGTACTATCGTGAACCTATTGGATGAGCGCGGCACGATAATCGCTTCACGCACATACTGTGCCAGTTGCACAGCTGAATGGGGTGATAGCCCCAGCAAAGAGTTTCTGATTTCCCTCCTTCAGGCTGACAGACGTAATTTTGGTTCTTTGCTGGGGATGAATATTGTTAGGAAACCTTTGCGACGAAAGCATACAATTGGAAGCAAACCACGCGGAAAATACCTTGCTTTCAAGATAATGTCTGATGCTGACCAGCAGTCAGCCATGGGATAAACTTTTCGGGGGGCAAACCCTTGTTTTCAGGAGCATACGCACATTCTGTTGACAGCAAGGGTAGAACAGTAATCCCTGCTAAGTTCAGGGCAAGGCTTGGTGAGAGGTTCTACATTACGAAAGGGATGCATGGATGCCTGTGGGTACTTTCTGATGAACAGTGGAGACAATTCCAACAGGCGCTTGCACCAAAATCACTCCTTGCCTCCCAGGCGCTTAAGCTTGAAAGGTTTTTCGTGGGCTCCGCGGTCGAGTGTATACCGGATGGCCAGGGAAGGATTTTGATTCCCCAGAACCTTAGGGATTACGCGGGAATCGACGGAGATATATGGATCGTGGGGCTCACGAATAAAATTGAGATTTGGTCCGCCGACCGTTGGGAAGCATTCAATCGCGAGTTGACTGATGAGGAAATTCAGAGAATAGGTGAGAGTTTGGAACTAGGCTAACGTTGAAGCTTGCCCGAATCGGAGGACACATAATATAAAAAGCAAACAATCGAAAACTACCTGCGTCATACTACGTTATACCGGGCGGGATGTTTTTTATGCTCCCCTTGCGCTGCCCGCCCGGCTTTTTTATCTTTGAAAAACAACCCTGTTGCTGATTGGGACGGCTTAATTTAGTAAAGAATCTTGCGCATGATACTTTACTCAAGGCCTCTATACACAATCCCCTTCCGTGGTTCGGCCATCCAGTCTGCTACTGTTTCCCGCCACTTCAAATAGTGAGGTGTGTTTTTGTGGGCAGCAGCATCCTCGGCAGTTTTGTAAGCTTCATAGAGGATAAATCGGGAAGGGTCATCCTCAAGCTGTAGCACATCAAATCGTACGTTGCCGGGTTCTTTTACAGACTCACGTGCGTTTTCAAGGGAGGCCTTGATAAAATCCTGGATATTCTCCGGCTTAACATGAACATGAACAAGAGTTACGTACATAGCATCAACCCCTTAAAAAACAATATTAAGGTGGCAGGCTGGTGACTTTTAAATATGCCAGTACTTCATTTTACTCCAATTTTCTAAGCTTTCCTTCTTTGTTGACTCTTCAGCCCATATTCCATACAATGAAATAAGCACCTTATGGTTATTCGGAGGTCTTATTGATGAGTAATTTCTTGCTTGGCGTAGTCATTCTTCTTGCAGTTGCAATGTCCGCATGCGCAGAGATACCAAAACCAAAGTATGATGAGCAACTTGCGGGAAAACCACCATTTCGCCGTCTATTTCTAGACGCTATGGTAGTTGAGGAATCATCGGGCCTAGCGCGAGTTTTCCACTCGGCTGAAAAGCACGAGGGCAATCCAATAATACGAAAGGATAAGCCGTGGGAGGAATGGGGGCCCTATCTCTACGGGACAATAATGCACGATGAGGGGAAGCTCAAAATGTGGTACCAAGCTATCGGCAACATTAGTGGACCAACAAGGGGTTTTGTGTGCTATGCTGAGTCCAATGATGGTATAAGATGGACAAAACCAAATCTCGGCGTTGTGGAATGTGACGGGTCGAAAGCAAACAACATCGTCGAGACCAACGAGAGCTTCCATATTCCGTCTGTGTTTAAGCTTTCCGACTCCAGCTGGGTCATGTATGGCTATGGTCGGGGTATTGGGCCGCACCTAACGTATTCTTCCGACGGCATACATTGGCATGATGCAACAACGTCGCCCCTTTTTAAATCCTCAGACGTAATCAACTTTTTCTGGGATCCTTATGAAGAAAGATGGGCTGCAACGTATAAGACTCACAACCGCAGACACAGGGCAGTCGGTGTCGTTTTTTCTGAAAACGGCTTAGATTGGAAGAAGCCGATTGATAGTGCAGTATTTGGCGCAGACGATCTTGACCCAGATGCTACTCAAATCTACGGCATGCCAGTATTTCCCTACCAGGGTCTATATATTGGCCTCCCATGGATCTACCATGCTAGGTTCATCAAATACGGGAAATACGAAAAACCTGAGCAAATGTATGAAGCGCAGGAGGGCAGTCCAAGGACAGTGGACGTACAGCTTGCTTGGAGCTGGGACCTGATAACTTGGACGCGAACACCCGAACGTAAGCCTTTTATTGCCCTTGGACCAGAGGGAAGCTTTGACTCCAAGGGCATTTATACTGCTCGCGCTCCTGTAATTGTTGGCGATAAGCTCTACTTCTACTATGGCGGCCATAACAGGATTCATGATGATGAAGGTGGGGAATGTGCTGCAATCGGGCTTGCTACACTTAGGCTAGATGGCTTTTGCTCCATGCATGCCGACGAAAATGAAGGATGGTTTATAAGCCGCCGCGAGGTATTCAAAACACCGAAGGTGGTAATTAACGCAAAGGTTGGCCCAAATGGCTATGTGGTTGCAGAGTTGCTAGACAGAAACAACAATGTGATTCCAGGATTCTCGAGAGACCAGTGTATTCCTTTTAGAGGCGATGATGTCCGCCATGTTCTTTCATGGAAGAATGAAACATTTACTAACAAATATAAAAACGCAGACAAGAAGATACGCTTTTTCCTCAAAAACGCCGATATTTATTCCTACATTCCGGTGGATATAGACACAAGCAAGGACTGGGACAACAGGAAATTGCATTAAACTCAATTCCACTTCCTGGCGCGTACGAATTGATAAAAGGCTTCTGCAAAGTTGGGCAATTGGGGATGTTCTTGCTGAACCACAACCTTGCAGGGAGACACATCCACTTGGCGTTTGTATGAAAAAGCAACCTTTTTGGATCTTTGATGCTGTAATTGGTTCCAATGAGAGGCATTTTTATAAGATGCTTGTATTATTTCCCTATCAGGGTTAGTATATTGGCCTACGTTGGATGTGCCGTGGATGATGATACTAATCAGAGGAGCATTAGATACGTTTCAAATCCTTCAGGGTTTTACTCTGGGCAATCAAAGAATTAAGGGGTGAATGGAATGTCAAAAGCCGACCGACAAGTTTCGCGAAGGGATTTCCTCAGAACGTCGTTGGCAGGAGCTGCATTACTAGGATTAAATGGCTTTTCAACCGACGCTCGGGCAGATGCTGAAAGGCTGCCGAATTTTATTGTTATATTGGCTGACGACCTAGGTTACAATGACCTAAGTTGTTATGGCTCTGAGTTGATTCGCACGCCAAGGCTTGACCGAATGGCAGCTGAGGGAATGCGGTTCACTGACTTTCATACAAGCGCACCGGTATGCACGCCTACGCGCGCCTCCCTCATGACCGGATGTTATCCGCTGCGAGTAGGACTCCCTGCAGTCATCAACTATCATAGTAAGATAGGCATCAGCTCGGATGAAACAACCATTGCCGAGTTGTTGAAATCTCGAGGTTATGCGACGGCATGCATTGGCAAATGGCATCTTGGCTGGCAGAAACAGTTTCTTCCGACTCGACACAGTTTTGACTATTATTTTGGCCTTCCTTACAGCAATGACATGTCATATAATGGTTTTCCTGTGCCGCTAATTCGAAATGAGAAGATTATCGAGCAGCCTGCAGTGCAAGAAACTCTTACCGAGCGCTACACTGCCGAGGCAGTCAGATTTATTAAGGAGAACAAGGACCGGCCATTTTTCTTATATCTTGCGCACACCTTCCCACACGTTCCGCTCCATGTCTCAGAAAAGTTTGCAGGCAAGTCAAAAAGAGGGCTGTATGGCGACGTTGTCGAGTGCATTGATTGGAGCACTGGCGAAATATTAGATACGCTTGCAAAGCTTGGATTGGATAAAAACACATTAGTTGTCTTTACCTCCGATAACGGTCCGTGGCTGGCAAAGAAAGACCACGGCGGTTCTGCATTCCCCCTGCGCAATGGCAAGGGGTCAACCTGGGAGGGTGGAATGCGTGTGCCTTGCATAATGCGCTGGCCTGGACGAATTCCTGCTGGAACGACTTGCAATGAGCTTGCGACTGTTATGGATTTTTTGCCCACCTTCGCGCGGCTTGCAGGAACCCATGTGCCAAGTGACCGTGTCATTGATGGCAAAGATATTTGGCCACTCATGAGGGGCGATAAGGATGCGATTTCGCCGTACGAGGTGTTTTATATGTATCGCGTCGAGCGGCTAGAAGCCATACGGTGCGGCAAGTGGAAGCTTGTGCTATCTAGGCAGGAAGTAGGCACAAAGGAGAATATACCTCTTTCTCTTTATAATTTGGAAGAAGATATTAGTGAGACAACCGATGTCTCGGCTATGTACCCAACCATCGTCAAGCGCCTGCAAGCATATGCCGAACGCGCTCGTGAAGACCTTGGTGATTCATTGACGGGTGCAATTGGCAAAAACCGCAGGCCGCCGGGGAGAGTGGATTAGTAGGCTGTTTTCAGTTTCGCATATGCTAATCATGGGTATCCTTCAGCAGGAAAATTTCCGCGGAGGGATTGCTATGCATCTAAAGACGATGAACGATCTTTTCTGGGAAGAGATGAGGGACTTATATACAGCAGAGCAAATGCTCGGTAATGAGCTTTCAAAGCTGGCGGCCGAGGCTTCGAATGGTTGCTTGAAGGACAGCCTCCAAAGCTTTGCCAACGATTCCCAAAAGCAGGTGGAGAGGCTCCGACAAGCATTTATGATGATGGGTCAGCCTCTTGAGGTTGAGGAATGCAAGGGCATGGAAGGACTAATTAAGCAGGCGGACTATATGGTCGAGCATGCGGCGGACCCGGAAGTTAAGGACGCAGCCATAATTTCCGAGGTTCAAAAGATGAAGCACTATGAGATTGCGGCCTATAGTAATATGCGAATCTTCGCCGATAAGCTTGGCATGCAGAACATAGCTAGCATGATGGCAGACGCATTGTATGATGAGCAAAAGATTGACAATGAGTTAACTTCGCTTGCCGTTGGAATAATTGCATCTAAGGCGATAGCGGCCTAAGTAAAACCACAACCCACAGTTGCAGAGATAAGAGTCAAAGGGCGGGTTATTCCCGCCCTCGTCATTACTTACTTGCAGGAGCCGGGGGTTTGGGAATGCGCTTTTGGAAATTGCGGATTATCCCTGTGATTTTTGGGTCTTCTGGGATTGAGTTGTTGATGGGCACTAGCTCTCCTTTACAACTCATTAAGGTGTAGCGGTTTGTAGTTCTGTCTCGATGGAAAATGAGGCGCGTTTTCCCGACATATATTCCGTAGTACCATGCTTGTGTGATTGGAACAGCCCCTATCCAAAACGCAGTTGGCTGGCCGACAGCGGTCATTTCTGGTTTGTCGAGTTTGGTGTGGGTGTGGCCGCCAAGAATAATATCAATACCGGGAACCGCTTTTGCAAGGGCTTTGTCTTTTGAAAATCCGAGGTGACTCAATAATACAACTATATCGGCTTTCTCTCTGAGTTCTGGTACAAGCTTTGAGGCTACTTCTGTTGGGTCAAGCGCCTTTAATCCAAGCTCGGGGCCAGATAAATATATATTAGGCTGTGTTTCCACTAGGTTGTTTGTGAGCCCAAAAATTGCTATCCTTACGCCATCAACTTCCTTGATTACGTATGGTTCTGTAAACGGTTTACCGGTGTCCTTATAGACAACGTTTGCGCAGACCCAAGGAAATGTCGATTCACGCAGGTTCCTAAGCAAATCACCTGAGTGCCACTGGAAGTCATGATTTCCAGGTACCATCGCATCATAGCCAATTGCATTCATTACAGCCACAATCGAGCCGCCACGGAAGGCTCTTGCCAGGGCGCCGGAGCCGTGGGTGGTATCGCCAGAATCAACGACAAGAACTGGTGTTCGTTTCTCAGCACGTGTTTTGTTGATAATAGTAGCTATACGAGCCATGCCGCCTACATCTTCTATTGCGGGTCTGTTACTTTTCGCGTCAGCTGGCAAAGTGAATGGCAAGTCATGCAAGTGCAAATCATTTGTGGAAATGAACGTAATTTCTAAATATCGTGGTTTTTCAGCAGATGCGGTAGCGGCCGAGATAATTAAGAGAACGAAGAGTAAGAAGCAGATATTGCGTTTAGACCTCAATTTTACCTCCGAATGTCATGATAATTTAGCAGTTTTCCATGTGCATTATATGTAGAAAACCGATTTTTGTGCAAGGGCTGCGTAACTTATTCAATGGTTACAGTACGTATGGTGCTTGGCATCGAGCGGCTGGGTTCTGAGAGTGTGAGGGTGCGGCCAAAATACGATGGATAGGCGGTCATAATAGTGTTTAGGTCTCGGATTGTAACGGTTTGTGGCTTGCCGAGAGTTATCGTTGAATAAAGCAAATCCTCAGGGTATGGACTGTGTCCATAAATTCCTAGCGCATGGCCAAGCTCATGGGCTATTGTCTCTTGAACGTCAGCAGAGGATGCATACCCTCCACTAGGCAAGTCAATTGCAATCTTAATTGAAGCTGAGTGAAGGGTATTTGACGAATCGACCTTACATTCCGTGCGACCAAGGGTATTGCCTCCGAGCTCGCTCTGTTTGACAAATGTAATAGTGGCATCGGCTGGGCTCCCTGGAGGCACGACTTTGACTAGAGGTTGCATTCCGGGCTGGTTCCACTCGTTTGCTGCATCAATGTAAAGGTTCTGATTCGATGGGTAAATCTGCGCCCAGTTAGTTGGAAGGTAGACAGCAACAGTCATTGGCAAATGGTTCCAATGAAAAAGGCCTTCGAGCGAAGACACATAATTTGGCACAAATAACTGGTCGTTTATTGGTGGGGGAGTTGAACTGCCTCCGCCACACCCAGCAAGGTATGGCAGTATTACAAAGAGGGCGATTGCGAGAAAGCTTCTCGGTATGCGCTTAGACATTTTTTCTCAGCAATAAGGAATCTTTCCAGGGCTATCCCTGCCACCGCTCAAAGTGTACCAGATATTTGATGTTAAGGGCAATAGAAAAACAAAAATTGGTTAGGTTTGATTGCGGTATCGCATCCAAAGAGCCAAATCAGCGCCGACCATAATTGCATTCAGAGCATATAGAGCAATTACAGGGTCTGGGTTGTAGATTATTTTGTGAGCTATGCCGGAAAGATAGCCGATGGTGATAAGCGTTAGGAAAATAGCGCTTTTTCCGCCAACATTTTTCGTTTTGATTGTCTTGTATAGGGAAAATGGCCAACTTGCTCCGAAGCATAGAAGCATAATCATTTCAAAGATGCTCATGGTTATTGTTTACTTGAACCCTCTGTGTGTTGTTTTTAGCTTTTATTGACCTATATTTGAAGAAAAGGGCGGGTAAGAAGGCCCGCCCTTGGTTTTTATTCCTAGTTTCTTACTTTCGGCTTATTTATCTCGGGCTTCGCCTCCGCCGCGCTCCTCAATAACTGCTTGTGCGGCGGCTAGGCGGGCAACAGGGATGCGCCTTGGCGAGCACGATACGTAATTAAGGCCAATTTTATGACAGAATTTCACGCTTTCTGGCTCACCGCCGTGCTCTCCGCAAATGCCCAACTTAATGTTCGGGTTGACGGCTTTTGCATCTTCCACGCATATCTTCATCATTCGGCCGATGCCTTTTTGGTCGATGGTCTCTGTTGGGTCGGTTTTGAAAATACCTTCCTTGAGATAGACTGGCAGGAATCGGCCAGCGTCATCGCGCGAGATGCCGTAACCCATTTGAGTAAGGTCGTTTGTCCCGAAGCTGAAGAACGCAGCTTCCTTTGCTATCTCATCAGCGGTTAAAGCAGCGCGCGGGACTTCAATCATTGTGCCAAACGAATAATCCACTTCTATTCCTTCTTTTGCCATCGTATCTTTTGCGACTTTATCGAGCCTCTCTTTTATCCAAACCAGCTCGTTCACAACTCCCACCAGTGGTATCATTATTTCTGGATGAACGTCTATGCCCTCTTTCTTGACTTCGCATGCCGCGCCTATGATTGCGGCAGTCTGCATGCTCACGATACCGGGGAAGTAAATTGAGAGGCGACATCCTCGTAGTCCGAGCATTGGGTTTGCCTCGTGCATTTCCGATACTTTTCGAAGCAGTTTTTCTTTTTCCGGAAGCTCTGGGTTGTTTGGATCTTTGCACCTCAGCTCGGTTACTTCGACTAGCAATTCGTCCATCGGTGGAAGGAATTCATGAAGTGGCGGGTCAATTAGGCGGATAGTAACTGGCCGACCGCCCATTGCTTTGAAAATGCCGACAAAGTCTTTGCGCTGGAGTGGCTCGAGGCGGTCAAGAGCCTTTTGGCGAGTTTCTTCATCCTCAGCCAAAATCATTTCGCGCACCAAAGGCACGCGGTCGCCGAGAAACATATGCTCGGTGCGACATAGGCCGATGCCTTCCGCCCCGAGAGCGACTGCATCTGCCGCATGTTCTGGCGTATCTGCGTTTGCACGCACACCGAGTCTGCGTACCTCGTCTACCCATGCCATAAAGGTGCCAAAATCGCCCGTAACACTTGCAGGCTCTGTTTCGAGCGCAGTGTTGTATACTTCGCCCAGTGTGCCGTCGATTGTAATTACATCGCCTTCTTTGATGACTGTGCCGTCTACGTGAATCTCACGCTTAGCTTCGTCTATGTGGAGGGCGCTGCATCCGCAGATTGTAGGTATACCATATTGGCGAGCAACTAGGGCGGCGTGGCTCGTACGTCCTCCGCGCGCTGTCAAAACGCCGACCGAAGCAAGCATGCCGCCAAGGTCATCGGGGTTGGTTTCCTCGCGGACAAGGATGACTTTTTCGCCTGCTTCAGCCATTTTGATAGCCGTCTTCGAATCAAGCGCTACCCTTCCGGAAGCGCCGCCTGGCCCTGCGTTAAGTCCCCTGGCAAGCGGCTTTGGACGCTCGCTGGGGGCAGCTTTGATTCTCGGGTTAAGGAGCTGTTCGAGCGCTTCAGGGGCAACTCGCATAAGTGCTTGCTCCTTCGTGATGAGTCCCTCATTTACCATGTCAACGGCAATTTTCACAGCCGCAACGCCGGTTCGCTTGCCAGCGCGACACTGAAGAATAAAAAGCCGGCCTTTTTCAATGGTAAACTCGATGTCCTGCATCTCCCGATAGTGCTGCTCTAGTTTGCGAGCTATCTCTTGGAATTGATCATGAATATGCGGAAATTCGCGTTCCATCTGCTCAATTGATTCGGGAGTGCGCACGCCGGCAACGACGTCTTCTCCCTGGGCGTTCTTTAAGAACTCTCCGAAGAGTTTGTTTTCGCCGGTAGCTGGGTTACGTGTGAATGCCACGCCGGTACCGCTGTCGTCGCCCATATTTCCGAAGACCATAGCTTGGATGTTGACGGCGGTGCCAAGGTCATGAGGTATTTTTTCGCGGTTTCTGTAGATTATCGCTCTTTCGTTGTTCCAGCTCTTGAATACTGCGATAATCGCCAAACGAAGCTGTTCGAGAGGATCGCTGGGAAAATCTCGCCCTGTAACCTCTTTAAAATATGCTTTGAATTGGCTGACAAGCTCTTTAAGGCCAGCAGCATCCACATCCGTGTCTACTTTTGCTCCAAGCTTCTTTTTCAGTTCGTTGAAGATTTTCTCAAAGTTTTCTTTTTTAAGCCTGGGATATTCGCTAGAGAGAACGATATCGGAGAACATCATTATAAAGCGACGGTAAGCGTCATAGCCAAAGCGCTCGTTGCCAGTCGCCTTGATAAGCCCCTGAAGGGTATCATCGTTCAGACCGAGGTTGAGAACTGTGTCCATCATGCCGGGCATTGAAAACTTTGCGCCGGAGCGGACGGATACGAGCAGCGGGTTGTTTGGATCGCCCAACTTTTTGCCCATATCCTTCTCGACCTCGGCGAGAGCGGCCATGACCTCTTCCCAAAGGCCATCGGGAAGGCGGCCAAGCTTGAGATACTCGTTGCATGTTTCGGTTGTGATGACGAACCCGGGCGGGACAGGTAGGCCGATATTTGTCATTTCACAAAGGTTGGCCCCTTTGCCGCCGAGGAGGTCCCTCATCTTCGCGTTGCCCTCGCGGAATAGGTAAACGCGTTTCTTGTTAGACATGAGTCATCCTCCTTAGTTTTTATTTAAAATTGGATATGCGCATCATTAGCTGATGCATGCTGGCATTTATGTTATCCGTTCGGCAGTCGATATTTCTGCCGCCAGCTTATTGTATGGTAATTTTAATCGGTCCTGCGCTTGGCCTTGCATTTCGGTCGGCTAATGTAAGTACTGCAGTGACCGAATACTCACCCGCCGTCAGCTGGGTTCCTTGGCTTCCTGTTTGCCGCCAGGTTTCTCGAAAGCTCTTCGATTCTCCAGCTTGCAGGGTCAGCGATACAAACGCTTGAGTGAAGGCTTTGCCTTTTGACCAACGCCAGACTTCGCGTCCGCCTTGAGTGATGACGAAGTCATACATTTGGCTTGAAGAGAAGTTATATGTCACCGGTGCGGTACCTACGTTTGTGATTGTGAAGGTGAGCGTTACCGGTTGACCTTTCTGGTAGGTTTCCTTATCAGCCTCTAAGGTTAACATTATATTGCCATGCATGCTTGTACTTTTTGGCGGTGTACTTGGCGTCGGATTTGGGATGGGAGCTGGTATGTATTCCATGCTACGGCTTATCCCATAAATTAGCCATTCGCACCCCTGAATGACACCGGACATTAGTTTAGCACGTATCTCATCTCCGGGCAACAGGTAGTAAGCTGCCAAAGAGTCTATATTTCGACTATCCTTGTAATCAATCTGACCGCCACTTTTCCAGAGGTAGTTTTCTGCTGTAATAATCCGTGCTCCATACGATGGGTTGAGTACTTTGTGGTTTGAGCTTGAATTAACCCGAAGTTCGAGCTTTGCACGCGGAAACTCCATTCGGCGAATGCTCAACACGGTTGCTTTGATGTCGGAAATCTCGCTTGCTGAGAAGAATTCCCTCGATTGGGCGAACACAGCCGTAGACACCCATAGAAGGATGGCGACCCAAGGTACAAATTTTGATGACATTACAGGCACCCCCTAATTAGGTTGCGTTTTTGCTCTGTCCCAAATGGCATCCATTTCTTCAATACTCATTTGACTTAGTTGTCTGCCACTTGATTGTGCGACTTCTTCGATTTGTTTGAATCGCTCGATGAAGCGGTCAATCATTCGCCTCAACGCATCTTCAGGATCGACTTTTGCCCACCTAGCGACGTTTACTACAGTAAAGAGGAGGTCGCCAATTTCGTCGGCGATTCTTTCTTTATTCCCGATTTGTATCTCGTTTTCTAACTCGGAAATTTCCTCACGAACTTTTTCAAGGACGGCATGCATATCAGGCCACTCGAACCCTGCGCCGGCGGCACGTTTTGAGATTTCCATAGCGCGTGCGAGGGCTGGAAGCGTTTTAGGCACACCGTCTAGAATTGATTTCCTTTTTTCATACCCAGGCTCGCAGGCTTTGATTTCCTCCCACCGATGGAGAACCTCTTCCGCGCAGGCAACTTTTGCATCGCCAAAAACGTGTGGATGGCGACGAATAAGCTTTTCGGAGATTGCCTCGAGCACATCCTTGATGTTGAATACCCCCTTTTCGGCGGCAATCTGGGCGTGAAAAAGAATCTGAAGCATTAGGTCGCCTAGTTCAGTTTTTAATTCAGCCATGTTGCCAGCATCAATTGCTTCTAGCACCTCGTATGTTTCTTCGAGTAGGTATTTTTTCAGCGTCTGATGAGTTTGCTCCCGATCCCATGGGCAACCATCCGGCGCTCTAAGTTTTGCCATTATGCTGACGAGTTTCTCGAAGGATGTTCCTACATTATCGTTCACTTTGGTCTCCCATTGGCGGAATATATACTGTTGTCAGGTGATCGAATTCATATCTGTCAAGCTCAAAAAGTGGGATTTCGCGCACCTTTTGTTCTGGCGTTCCAGCGGCGGAGATGATGTTAATCTGATAGTCGTCTGGATACACTTCCATAAGAGCGAGCTTTACCTCGGATGCAATTAGCTTGTCGTAAACTTGGTAAATTAGATTACCCGTGTCAAGGTCAGGCCTAACCTTGCCAATAGCTAAGGCATCGAGGATTTTTAGACCCTCGCCAAGAACAATCCCAAGTGCCTCTAAAGATGCTTCGATAAAACTTTCTGAGCCAACTATCCTTATAGGTATTCTTTTATTGGAAGCCTCGCGCAGGAGGATTCGCACTGATTCTTCACCGATTAGTGGGTGACCCGGCACTGCGTATACTACTTCAGCCGAACGATTAGCCTCTTCGAGTACTAGTTTGGCAATGCGCGAATACACTTCATCAAAGCTTTTCGCTGATTCATAAATATTATCGAAGGAAATGAATTTAATGCCATCCTTTGCTAGACCATCTATGGCAGGATGCCTGGATGTGCGCACAAAAACAGTGGGTGCAGACCGGAGAGCTTTCCGCGCACCCACCGAGATTTGTTTATAGTCGGATGGCCCAAGGCCAACTACAGTAATCACTACTTCTTCTGAGCCGCAGGGTTTGGTGTCTGCTGTCCTGGAATAGGCTGAGCCTTCGGTGGCTGTAAGAACCGCCTATATCGTTCGATGTTAATCTTGATATCCGATTCCTCGCGGAACTTATTGAGCATTGCTTCAAGGTCGTTCTTCTTTGAGCCTCGCTCTATCATCAGCTGGTTCCAAATACCGTATTTTACTTGTTCGAACGGCTGGACCTGCTTTGGCTTCTTTTCAAGTACCTTGAATATCACGTATCCATTGCCGCCAAATATTGGCTTTGTATATTCGCCTTTCTTTTTGCTGAGGACGGCGTCTTGTACTTCCTTAGGAAGCTCAGGGTCACCGCGGACAATTGCTTTTCTTAGCCGCCCGCCAACTGCGGCAGATACGCGGTCAGTAGACTTTTGCAGCGCAACCGTCCCAAAGTCTACTCCCTTTTGAAGAAGTGCATAGGCTTCATCGGCGGTCTTCTTGTCATCTGTAAATATGGCGGCAACCAATGCATATTCAGGTTGGGTATATATGGTGTCTTTATGCTTTTCGTAGTATTCGCGAACTTCCTTATCGGTAACTTTGACTCCGCGAGTCACGAGGTTGAAATGTGCTTGTTGAACTCTAAGAAGGTCCCTCGCTTGCTCTTGGGTAACGCCAGCCGCTCGTAGCCTATTCATAAAGAATGGCTGTTTTTTTGCATGATTGTAGCGTTCTTCAACCTGTTTGTCGGTGGGAGGTACGTGTTCTTTTTCAGCGAGCCCAAGTAGCAGTTGTTCGTTGATAAGATCGCGTAGCACTAAAAGACCCACTTCTTGCTGCCCGTTCGGGGTGTCAATCAGTGTTCGCTCCAACCTGTTGTAATAATCTTGCCTGGTGATTTTGTGGCCATTGACTTTGGCGACCGCTGCGCGACCGCATCCGCTTATTATACCTGCGAATATCAGGCCCACAATCGCCAGAATTAATGCTTTCTTTTGCGCATGATTCATACCCTTATTTTTCTCTCCTCTCGGTTTTTGGCCGCTATTCTCAATTTTTGCGGCAATTTTTTTTGTTTAATGGAAAAGAGCAACGTCTCTGGCAAGGTAACCACGGAGTCTCAGCACCGCCTGAGTGTGAAGTTGATACACCCTGGATTCTGATACCGATAGAACCTTACCAATTTCTTTGAATGTAAGCCCTTCATAATAGTATAGGGCAATGACCAGCCTTTCGCGCTCTGGAAGTCTGTCTATTGCAGCTGCCAAAGACCTCTGCATCTCCTTTAGTTCGACTTCCGCTAATGGCGCTGCAGCCTGGTCGTTTATCACATCAGACAAATGGATTCGTTCATTGCCATCTGTGCTTACGATTACATCATCTAGCGAAAGGAGTGTGGCCCGACCACTATCGCCTAATAGTGAATGTAGGTCATCCAGTTCGATTCCAAGAGCGTTTGCAACTTCTTCTTCGGTGGCCGGCCTTCCCAGCTTCATTTCAAGCTGTAGATACGTTCGCTCTAGATTCTTAACTCGCTCTCTTACCGACCGCGGCACCCAATCTTCCTCGCGGAGCATTTCGAGTATGGCGCCTCGGATTAAAGCGATAGCGTACGTTTCGAACTTAACTTTTCTGTCAAGGTCATATTGGTCAACGGCTTTGATGAGGCCGACGACCCCCGCGCTAACCAAATCGTCTCGTTCGACGTTGGGAGGTAAGCTAGTTACCACTCTCCCCGCCGTAATCTTGACGAGGTAGGAATACTGATTGATTAGCGCGTCTCGTGCGTTTTGGTCCCCGCCTTGCTTATACTTCCTCCAGAGCTCCTTGATATCCGGGACCGTAGTTGTTTTGCTATCTTTATTACGCATGAGAATAGGCAGTGGGTTCCTCTACGGAGGAACTATGTAAATAAAATTGTTGACATTTCTTCGAGTAAATGTAACCCCACAGATTGCAAAATTGCTTGCTCGTCGTGCGTAACCCCATCTGCCGGCTACCCACTGTGCAAAATTGTATACCACAATCATATTCTATGTCAACAATTAAACTTTTCCATAATCTGTAAAGAAATTGCATATTTCGTTTGCCAAGGCAAAAAATTAAAGACGTTTTTCTAAATAGAAAAAAAGCCGGGCCGGAGACCAAAGTCTACCGACCCGGGTGGCCGTCGAGATTATGTACCAATGCTAATCATGCCGCTGAACGTACTTCACCCATGCAATTTCGTCTTCGCAAAGAAACTGCTTCCCAATAGAGTTTTACGTATTTTTGTGCTGATGTGTTCCATGAGTAGTCACTAGAAAGCGCTCTCCGAACTAGTTTGTCCCATTCAGCCTTGTCTTTGTATACTTCCACTGCTTGCTTTACTGCTTTGAGTAGTGCTGTAGGGCTATATTCGCAAAAGCAGAACCCATTCGAATTAGGATTTGATGGTTCGTAGCCGATTATTGTGTCTGCTAAGCCACCTGTACTGCGGACGATTGGAATTGTTCCATACCTCAAGCTGATTAGCTGTCCAAGCCCACAGGGCTCGAACCTCGATGGCATAAGGAACATATCACAACCAGCGTAGATTCTTTGTGCAAGCTTAACATCAAAGCCAATATTTGCCTTGACTTGTGATGGGTATTTTTCTTCCAATTGAGTTAGGAATTTCTCGTATTTGCGGTCACCCGTGCCTAGAACAACCAACTGCACACCAAGCTTCATAATCCTTGACGCTGCTCCCCTGATGAGGTCAAGGCCCTTCTGGTCAGCGAGTCTTGATACCAATCCAATTAATGGGATGTTTGGATCCATCGGTAGGCCTAGTTCTGATTGGAGCTCTGCCTTGTTTTTTGCCTTACCTTCGGGATTGCTTGCGCTATAGTTGAAGCGTATTCGTTTGTCTGTGGCGGGGTCGAATTCTTCATAATCAATGCCGTTAAGTATACCGCGAAGGCGTCCCAAACTGTTCATATAAAAGAGTAGTCCTTCCAGCCGGCACCCATATTCGGAGGTCTGGATTTCGCAGGAATATGTTGGACTTACGGTGGTCACAAGGTCCGAGAAGACTATGCCAGCTTTTAGGAAGTTGACCTTTCCATAGCACTCGAGTTTGTCCATTGTATAGAGCGATTCCGGAAGGCCATAGTCCGGCAGGATTGAGGCATCGAACTCACCTTGGTAGGCTAAGTTGTGAATGGTAAAAACCGACGCCGCTTTCCCCAGCACGTGGTCATTGTCGTAGTAGACGCTCCGATATACCGGAAGCAGTCCAGTGTGCCAGTCGTTGCAGTGGATTATGTCGGGCTTCCATGTGGGTTTCATTGCACAAATTGTGTCCAGCACTGCCTTGGCAAAGAAAGCGTAAGGCTCGCTGCCAGGAATATAAATGCTTTTTGAATCTACACACTGCTCAAAGTATGGAGCGCAAATAAGGTACACTGGAATGGCGTCTCCCAGAGTTGTTTCTTTTATGGAAGTGCCCACATTTCGCCAGCCAAGTGTTACATTTAGGTTCTTTAAGCGCTCAGAGATATTATATGCTGGGTTATCTTTCACCATCTTGTAGCCTGGCATGGCAATTCGCACGTCATGCCCCATTGCCTTGAGTGCTTTTGGAAGCGACCCTGCCACATCTGCAAGACCGCCTACTTTTGCAAATGGTGATACCTCTGCGGAAACAAATAGAACCTTTAGCATCTTGGACATTTTCTGCTCCTGACTTTTTAGGGATTTATGCTGCCATGCGCTCCTTAAGGAGTTCCGTTAGGATTTTCAAGAGGCGCCTTGGGTTTATAGGCTTTGTAATAAAATCCTTTGCGCCTGCCTGCAATGACTCCATTGCCAGTACTCGCTGTCCCTGGCTTGCGCACATTAGAATTACTGCGTTTGGGTCAATGCGTGTAAGCTCTCTCACAGTGCTGGGGCCATCCATGTCGCGCATGGCTACATCAACAATGACCAAATCGGGCTGGAGTTCTTTGTACTTATCGAGCGATTCCTGCCCATCCTTCGCCTCACCGACAACTGAGTAGCCGAGGGACGCAAGAAGGTCCCTTAAAATCATTCGGTCGGCGAAAGAATCATTTACAACAAGCACCCTTTTGCTCAATCTGTTTACCTCTTTTGTAATTCGCAGCGAGTTTTTGAATTCGCCGACAGCCCCACATTTGCCAAGCGGCGCTAGGATTTTTTATGGCGACTGCCGGCGATACCGATTGGTTAGTATGAAACTTGGGTGCATTGCCCCTCGTTTTCGATTATTGGAAAACAGAGACATTTCTTCACAAGGTTGTGACTTTTATTTGAGAAGTTTTTGGTGGAGTGTATTGTTGAGTCTTGTGTTGAGTTGCTAAATGTCCGATATATATGATATAATTACTGCGCTTTGCTGCATCTGATGCTTCGAAACAGGAAACAAATATGAGAAAATCGAGAATAAAGCCGTGGCATCGATTATGGGTTATTATACCTGCATTAGTCATATTCCCTTTAGGCTTTTTCTTTCTTTGGTCATCGCCCCGCAGCTTGCGAAGTAAGCTTGTTATAACTTTTCTGTTTGTTGCGATAGTAGGTGGAATGGCGGTAGGGGTAGTATCTTCGGGTTTATATGATAGAATGAGAGGCGCGCATGAATTTGTTGGCGAGTACGACACATCGATGGATTCTCGAGGGAACTACCGCACGCCAGAAATACTCCCCTTTGAGCGCGAAGTATTTTCTGCTGTCGTCCGCAAAATGCGCAAACTGCAAAACGAGTATTCACCCCAGCCGGAAGATATGTCTTTGGATGTAATAATCCCTGAGGCAAAGGCATTCCAATCCGTTGCAGAGGAAAAAGGGATTCCAGTCGAAGACGTCCAACAGATATATTTCAAAGTCTCACATCAGATATATCGCAAGAAGCGCTAAAGGCTGCTGAGATGTGTTTTTGTGTTCTTCTCAGGATTTACTATGCTAACTAGCTGTTTATTGTGTTGTTTTTTATGATGCGGCTGCACCTCGATTAAAAAGATATCCTCCATCCAACTGTTTTTACTCCACTTAATCGCCATGCCAACCACGAACAATTTCTTGAAGGCTTTTGGGTAACTGCCATATTTTCAGAATGCTTGAAAAAAAAAGAGGGGGCCGGCTTTCGCCGGCCCATATCTCACTCTCGGTGGAGAGAGTCATGCTGGTCTTTTAGTACAGCACTGCTTTTCCTACTGCCGAACCAGCTTTATGGCATCAGCAACTACTATGTAGCCGGTGGTCGCCCAGCAAGAGAGGTTGACGTGGTTGCTCCCTCCTGCGAATGTCTTCGTTGTAAGGGAGTTCCACTTTCCACCATTGGTCTGCTGGTTTACCTTTATGGTTGTATTTCCGCCACTATAGTAGACGATGTATGGGGCTTGAGTAGACCGGTTTGTTCCAACCGTCCACCACGCGTAGACGGTAAAGCTTCCCGGACCTATGAGGCTGAAGTTCCATACTGCATGGTCGCTGGTGGCGGCAGTGGGTCTCCAGCGGTAGTTCGACCCATACTTGTCTGTGGAGGAAGTACCTGTGGACCAGTTGGCCGATGCGGAGAATCCAGCGTCGGAGTTGTCTACGATCACTTGGGATTCCCATGTAGTTGCGGTTGCCTGATTGCTCTGGCTAGACTCGTTTTCAGCCGCATCGTATGCCGACACTTTGTATGAATAGGTTGTCTTCTCTGGAAGCCCAGTATTCGAGTAACTAGTGCCGGTTACGGATGTCAGGTACGTGCCGTTCCTGTAAATCTTGTAGCCAGCTACGCCGACGTTATCCGTGGATGCGGTCCAGCTTAGGTTAATCTGGCTCTTCGAAACAGCCGTGGCAGTAAGGTTGGTTGGTGTGCTCGGCGGTGTAAGGTCAGACGAGGTCATCTGGAAGCGCACTGCATCTGCAACAACGATGTAGCCGGTCGAGCCGGTGCCGTTGTGTAGCTTTACTGAGCCGCTGATGCCTTGCATGTATACTTTCCTAGTAACCAGCGTGACCCATGTACCTCCGCCGGACTGCTGGTTGATGTTCACTGTTTGCGAGCCATTATACCAGGTGACTACATAGGGTGCATTAGTCGCCCTGTTGGAGCCCTGGGTATACCAGCAGTAGACAGTGTAGTAGCCTGACACGTCAATAGGCGGGGTCCACGTCGCCGAGCCTGTTTCTGTCACCGCAGTGCTTCGGTAAATATAGTCCGCACCGTACTTGCCTGTTGTAGAAGTTCCTGAGGTCCAGGCTCCTACAAGCGTGGCTGCGGTGTTGTCCATGATAATGTCTGTAACAGCTGGGGTTGTTCGTACCGAGGCTGAGCTTTGCGCCGATTCGTTGCCTCGAGCGTCGTAGGCGCTTACCTTGTAGGTATAGGTTGTGTTCCCCCAGCAGGTGGTGTCAGAGTAGCTAGTCGTGGTGCTTGTGCCGATCTGGACGGAATTCCTATAGATCTTATACCCTGCCACACCAACGTTGTCTGTGGAAGCTGTCCACGACAGGTTAATCTGCGACCGCGATACTGCCGTGGTAGTCAAGTTTGTTGGCACACTCGGCGGAGTCGAATCCTGATTCGTGGTGGCAGTCACAGGCGAACACAAGGCTGACACGTTATGGTCTGCATCCTCGGCCGCTACCTGATAGGTGTAAGTAGTTGATGGGACGAGGTTTGTATCCGAGTAAGTCGTCGTCACCGGTACGGCGATTTCAACGCCGTTTCGATATAGCCTGTAGTTGGTTACCCCAACATTATCAGTTGAGGCATTCCAGCTCAGGTCAATTCGACTTTCGGATATGGGAGTCGCGGTCAGCCCCGTAGGCACGCTAGGAGGTGTGCCATCAAGTGTCCTGCCTTCATAAGGGGCACTCCTGGATGACTCGTTATTTGCGGCGTCGGATGCTGACACCTCGTAGGTATAAGTCGTAAGTTCAGCCAGTCCAGTATCGCTGTAAGAGGTATTGGTTGTCGTTGCAATCTGGTTGCCGTTGCGATAGACCTTATACCCAACGACCTCTACGTTGTCGGTTGAAGTTGTCCACGCAATGTCTATTTGCGATGGCGACTTCCCGTCCGCCTTAATGATTTGAGGTACACTCGGCGGAATTCTGTCGCCGCCAGGCATGGTTATCTCGGCGGGAACGCTTCTATCCGACTCGTTTCCTGCTGCGTCATAAGCCGAAACCTCGTATGTGTAAGACATTCCAGCCTCACAGGTTGTGTCAGAGTAGCTGTTTGTGGAGCTGGTGCCTATCTGCGTATCATCTCGGTAAATCTTGTAGCCAGCAACTCCGATGTTATCGCTCGAAGCTGTCCAGCTCAGATTCGCCTGGGTTTCGGAAACAGCCGTTGCCACGAGGTCGGTAGGTACGCTGGGTTTGGTAGTGTCGGCATAAGAGAGCTTGACGGCATCTGCCATTACGTTTAGCGAGCTTTCGCCTGTGCCATTGCCAAGTTTAATGTAGCCAGACGTGCCAGTTGCGAATGGATGCCTGCCAAGCAGGTTCCATTTGCCGCCGTTTGTCTGCTGGTTCACGTTATATGTCTTCGAGCCACCATTGTAATAAATGGTGAATGGCGCCTTCTGCGAGCGGTTGGTGCCTTGAGGATACCAAACGAAGACATCGTAACTGCCAGCAACTATGATGTTAGGCGTCCACCTTGCCGACTTATCTTCAGTCTGCTGAGTCGTGCAGTAGTAGTAGTCTGCCCCGTACTTATCGGTGGAAGAAGTACCGGTAAACCAAGAACCAACAAGCGTTGCCTGCGGGTTGTCAATGATTATATCGGCAACGACATCGTTCCCAATAGTGGTGAACGTGTAGTCGGAGGAAGTAGCCAGATTACCTGCACCGTCCCTGCTCTTCACGCGATAGTGGTATAGGGTATTCTGCGTGAGATTGACAAGCTGAACGGTATGGTCTGTTACGAGCTGGTTGTCTTCTGCAGTCTGGTTGCCATAGGATTGCGTCAACCCATACTCGACCTGGCTGGTTGCAGGCTCATTTGTATCCCATACAACCTGGGCATTGGTCCCCCAGACATTCTTTGTTTCCACGTTCGTAATGACAGGCGGAGTGTTGTCAACGCCAAGGATTATGTCCTGCGTTGTTACCACTCCTTCAGTTATTGTCACCTGGGCAGAATTGGCAACATATCCCGGAGCGCTTGCTGTGACAGTGTAGGTTCCCGGAGTCAAGTCAACGAATCCATAGAAGCCGGTTCCGCTGTTCTTCGTTGATTTGCCCTGGATGGTAACTGTTGCCGGATAGATCGCCGTGCCAGAGCTGGTCTTGATAAAGCCCTTGAGCATGCCGGTTGTTGGCGCATCAATCCAGTACATTGGCGAAACAGTGCGGGGTGCCGAGAATGGCCCACCTGTGCCAATCAGAGCATCCCTGAAGGCAGGTCTGTCGACCGTGCCGCTATTAGTTCGCCGGTAGTCATACAGGGTTACACCCGGGAAGCCTAGATTCTGTACCGAAAGAATCTGGGTCATTGAGTTGCTGATTGTATTCAGGTAGCTGCCCTGGGCGGGGTAGATGTGGCGTCCGTACTGTCTTCCTATGCTGTCCTGGTTGTCACCATCGAAGACGTTGTTGTTGTCGGTGTAGTTCATTGGGCAGACATAGTCAAGCCAGTGGTTGCTCATCCACTGATCCCAATTCTGCAGGTAGCTTGCATTTCCAGTCGATGCCGGGCTCCAAACAGCAGCGCCTATTTTGATGTATGGCTTGATGGCTTTGGCTTCGAGATAGATCCTTTTCACCATGTTGGTAACCTGGTCTCTTCTCCAGTTCAGCCAGCGTGTATCCGTTGTGGATGGGTTGCCTGAAGTGCCATACTCAGCATTATATCGGGCGACTGCAGTTGGATTATAACCAAAGCTCGTGCTCGGATATCGGATATAGTCCAAAGTTAAGCCATCAATGTCGTAGTTCTGGACTATTTCCATGAAGACGTTCTTGTGGTAGTTCTCGACATCTGGATGGCCTGGGTCGAGCCAACTGTCGTCTCCATAGAACATCGACCCAGTGGAGCTTAGCGAGAACCACTCCGGGTGGGTGTTGAACACATGGTTGGGTGTCGTTTGAGGCGGAGGAGTTTGGCTAGTCCATACGCGGTTCACGACCACCCAAGCATGCACCTCGATATTCCGGTTATGTGCCTTCGTGACTATATCTGCAAGACAGTCGTAGCCAGGCTCGGGGGTTATATTAGTTCCCGTTGGCTCATATGAGGATGTGTAATATGCGTCTCCGCGTTTTCTCATCTCAACCAAGACTGCATTTGCATTGCACGACTGCACATAGTCCAGCATAGTTGTAGTGGCTGAGGAATTCTCATAACCGGATCCCCAAGCGTCTACCCAGAAAGCACGGAATTCGTTCATGCCCTCGGTTGTTGCTGGAGCACTCTGCGCCGACTCGTTATTCGCGGCGTCATATGCGCTCACTGTGTAGGTATAAGTAACATTCGGCTGAACTGTCGTGTCTGAGTAGCTGGGTCCACCTGCCTTTTGGGCTAGGAGAGCGCCGTTTCGGTAAATCTTATATCCGACGACTCCTACGTTGTCGGTCGAGGCTGTCCAGGTTAGGTTTACTTGGTTTAGCGATACCCTGGTCGCCACTAGGTTGGTCGGAACGCTCGGCGGAATTGTATCAGGGCCGGTGTCAACTGAGATAGTCACAAAGCGGACTGCATCCGCCACAACGATATAACCTGTGCTACCTGTGCCATTGCCCAGCTTTACATAACCCGATGTACCTGTGGCGAAAACATTCCCTGACCGCAGGAGGTTCCATCGGCCGCCGTTTGTCTGCTGATTCACCCTTACGGTCTCGTTTCCGCCATAGTAGAACACGGTGAACGGTGAGGCGGTAGATCTATTGGACCCCTGTGGGTACCAGACGTAGATGTCGTACGTGCCGCCGTATGCCAGGTTTGGCCGCCATATTGCGGTCTTGCCCTCAGTCTCAGCCGTGCTTGCGAATGCATAGTCTGCGCCATACTTGTCGGTAGACGAAGTGGCTGTAGTCCACACGCCAGTGAATTCGGCGGATGGATTGTCAATAATTATCTCCGCTGGCGGAGTCGTTGCTGAAGCAGGCGAGCTCTGGGAGGATTCATTTCCGGAGGCATCATATGCGCTCACCGTATAGGTATAGCTGGTGCTTGCGGAACAAGTGGTGTCCGTGTAGCCGCTTGCGTTTGGCGCCGTTCCTATGAGAGTGCCGCCACGGTAAATCTTGTAACCAGCCACCCCTGTATTGTCCGTTGATGCCGTCCAGGTTAGGCTAATCCTTGTCGGCGCGGTTGCGCGAGCTACGAGGTTGGTTGGTGTGCTCGGCGGTGTTGTGTCAGTCGGCACCAAAGCAAAGTTCTTTGTGGTCGTCGCACCAGCGGTTACGGTAACTGATGCGCTCTTCGCGGTGTAGCCCGACTTGCTTACGGTTACTGTGTAAGTTCCAGCGCTCAGGCCAGTGATGTTGTAAACGCCCGAGGTATTTGTGGTAGTTGACGGACCGCCTGTTACAGCTACCGTGGCTCCCGAAATTGCTGCTCCTGTAACTGAGTTGGTGACGGTGCCAGTGATGTTTCCAGTAGCGGCAGTAACCGTAATAGTCCACGTAATTTCAGGGCCAAACCACGTTACTCCTTCCTGGACCAGCCTGTATTTTTCGGTGTACGTGCCTGGGGTGGTGGGCGCCTTCAATATGAAGGTGAAGCGTCCAACCTGTCCATTGGTAACACTGCTTTGGTCCACATCAGTGGGCCTATTGCTGCTAATCCAGTTTGAGGAGTTGTAGAATGGGCTCGCTCTGTCTTGTGGACTCGAGGTTCCAAGTCGGGTGTTCCCATGGGTCCAGGTGCCTGTGCCGGTGTTTGTAAACTCCACCCATGCGATGGCGGTTGACCCAGCGACCATGCTGGACGGATAAGACTGCGCTTTGTAGCTGGCAGCCCAGGTCGGCGTTGTTGGCGTACCCTTCACTACGCTCATGAAGTAGTTCCAATCCCAGCCGTTGCCTGGATCCCAGTGGTCGCCACCGCAAACGCATACATTTATATCCTTGTGGCCAAGGACACCAGGAGGACAAGAGCGATGCTCCTTTACGATTCCCCAGTCGTTGCACATGTCGCGCGTCAACAGGCCGGCTGCATCATACAAGGTCTTTGGATGAGAGGAAGATGCGGCATATCCCTCGTTCTCAATGCCAAGGGAGTAAGAGTTCGCACATCCGCAGTGCCAGGCCGTGTATATCTCTCGCACCATCTGCCACACGCCTCCGGCTTCGGAGACGACATAGTGGGAGGTTACGTTGGAGTCACAGTTTTTCATCCACGCCCGAGCACCTGCTGCAGTGCCCTCAATGGTGTGGATTACAACCGTGGTCTTGTTGTACTGCGAATAAGAGAAGTTGCAGCTAGGTGCAGGGTCCCAAATTGCTGGGCCATAGTCGGTGGATAAGACACTTGCACCACCATTCCCTGTTGCTTCTGCATCCGCGAGGCTTCCTGATTCTTTTTGTCTTCCAACGCCCTCCTTGGGGAAGAGATCAGAAAGATCTATTGCCCCTATCTCCTGAGGTGGGAAATAAAACCGTTCCCCTGCAGAGTTTGTGTAGTCCATGCCAGTGAGGAGTTTTTCATAAACCTCAGCAGCAAAGAAGCGGCTGTTCTCCTCATCCAATCCAGCATACTTGATAATAGGCTCAAGCCATGCTTCGAGTCCTTTGCTACGGTCAATTTTGAACTTGTTCGCATAGGCCGATAGCACAGCTGCCGCAGCGTTGATGTTGCCGGCAGCATGAACTTTGAGAAGCCCTGGTGGCATTTTTATAAGGTCTGCGCCCTCTAAAAGCGAGTTGCATCCCCATTTGTTGTTTTCACGGAGTGCCATTACGCCGTAACCGCCTTCGATGGTTGGCGCATCACCTCGGTTTTCAAAGTTGCTGCCAAAGTATCCCAATGTGAGCAACAAAGGTAAGGGAACGTTGTGTCGCTCAGCGGCTGCTTCGAAGAGTGGCATGAGCGGTTGGTTCCAACGCCCTGGTGGAGCGGGAACCAACGAAGCACAAACTTCGCCTTCATAACAGAAGGCAGGGGGTATGTTTGCCGCCACCAGTAGCACTACAGCCACCAGCAGCGACATCAGCACCCATGATCTCGCCATTCCTTTGCTCCTTTCCTTTTTCACGGTTGTTGTTCTCCAAAAAACCAATGGCAAATGTCGGCATCTTTTATCTTGCAAAACACCTCCTTCCCCCGACAGTTTTTTGCAAGATTTGGCACTTTGGAGAACCAAACAACCTCGCTACTGGCTGGTGGCCGAGCCAAAAACTAACAAGGTGCACATCCTTAAACTTCTATGGGGGAAATTATTGGGTGATATGCTAGCATTTAATTAAGAAAACTGCAATAGTTTTTTTCTGGAAATAAAAAATTTAGTGATTTTTTGATGAGGAAGATGCTACTTGAACAATCTTTGATGCGATTCTCGCCAATTCTGCTACTTTGCAAGCAAGTTGGGGATTCGTTTTAATGTAATTCCATACAAGAAACACTCGATGATAATTTTTGTTTTCTTCTTTTTGAAGCTATCGCTAAGGAAAATTTACTAAGGTATTGAAGTAAAGTTTGACAGAGAACCTTTATTTTTGTATACTTTACTTCTGTCCATCTTTTGGAAGCTTGCAACAAAATGTTTGAGAGCCTTACCGAAAAACTTCAGAATGTTTTCAAAAAGCTGCGTGGCAAGGGCACGCTCTCCGAGCAAGATGTCGCAGATGCCTTGCGAGAGATACGGCTCGTTTTGCTTGAGGCAGATGTCAATTATAAGGTTGTAAAAGATTTTACAAACACTGTGAGGGAGCGAGCAATTGGCCAGGATGTCCTCAAGAGCCTAACGCCAACACAGCAGGTAATTAAAATCGTTAACGAAGAATTGACGAGTCTGCTGGGTGGTTCAGAAGTTGGGCTTGACTTAGCTGGCAAACCGGCTGTTGTAATGCTTGTCGGTCTCCATGGATCGGGCAAGACGACAAGCGCCGCCAAGCTTGCAAACATGGTGCGTAAACAAAACCGAAAACCGCTCCTTGTCGCACTTGATGTATACCGACCGGCAGCTGTAAAGCAGCTGCAGGTGCTAGGAGATCAATTGGGCATACCAGTATTTGCATTAGGTGACAAGCACGATCCCGTAGACATAGCAAAGGCGGCAGTGAGTTCAGCGGCAAACGCAGGCCAAGACGTGGTAATTATGGATACGGCAGGCCGGCTGCACATTGATGAAGAGCTGATGGGCGAACTTTCACGCATCCGCGACGCTGTTTCCCCGAAGGAAATTCTTCTTGTTGTAGATGCGATGACAGGGCAGGATGCTGTAAACATTGCAGAGCAGTTTAACAATGCTCTTGGGGTAACCGGTTTCATCCTGACCAAGCTTGATGGGGATGCACGAGGTGGTGCAGCGCTCTCTATAAAGGCTGTTACAGGCAAGCCCATCAAACTTGTAGGCGTGGGTGAGAAGCTTGATGCTCTTGAGACGTTCCATCCCGAAAGAATGGCGTCGCGGATTCTGGGCATGGGCGACGTGCTTAGCCTAATTGAGAAAGCCGAGGCTGTTCTTGATAAACAAAAAGCAGAAGACCTTGAACGCAAGCTTAAGGAGAACAAATTTGATTTTGAGGACTATCTCGATCAGCTTCAACAGATGAGGAAAATGGGGCCGCTTGATCAAATTCTCAGCATGCTTCCAGGGTTCAACGCACGTGCAATGCAAGGTATGGAAATTGACGAGCGGCAGTTGGCGCGGACCGAAGCGATTATTCGTTCTATGACCAAGCAAGAGCGTCGGCACCCAGAGATACTAAATGGCAGCAGAAGGCGCCGGATAGCAAATGGGAGCGGCACCAGCATTCAGGAAGTAAACCGCTTGATAAAACAATTTGAAGAAATGAAGAAAATGATAAGAGGTTTTGCTGAAATTGAACAAGGGGGACGCCGACGAAAAGCAATTTCATGGCCCTTCTGATATAATAGATTTCGTTGCCGTTAGAATATGGGCACGATTAAACATATGGTAGTGAAAAATTTGTAAACACCGAGGAGGTTAGGCTTTGGCAGTAAAGATAAGACTTAGGAGGATGGGAGCTCGCAGCAAGCCGTTCTATAGGTTGGTGGTAGCGGACAGCCGGTCGCCACGTGATGGTCGGTTCATCGAAATGGTGGGATATTATGACCCACGAGCTGAACCGCCGGTGATAAATGTAAATGCAGAGAAGGTTCTTTTGTGGCTAAATCGCGGAGCTCAACCAACGGATACAGCTGCGGCGCTACTAAAAAAAGTGGGTATTTCTCATAAAGCCCTAGGAAATAAAGAGCGAACGAAGGAAGAACCAGAAAGTCCAGCTAAACCGGCCGCTGGGGAGCTTAAAGCAGAGGCTGCTTCTGAGGCAGTCAAGGGAACGGTTGCGGAGGCTGAGCCGGCGGTAGAAACGGAAGTTGAGCCTGAATCAAAAACTAGGTCTACTCGCAAAAAGAAGGCTTCTTCGGAAGACGAGGGAGCTGATACAGAAACTGCGCCTTCTGCGACCGAAACAGAAACTATTGGCAACGCTGAGGCCGCAGACGAAAAAGAGACAACTGGATAGCAGGGGCTACGGGACAGAGATACAGGCCGTAATGGCCACCGGCATGCCACGTCTAAAAGGTGTTTCATGTCGCGTGCCTGCGTCTTGCTTCCTTTCAGCCCTGCGTCTGAAAGGAGTGTTCAGATTGAAGGAATTGATAGAGTATCTAGTCAAAGCGTTGGTTGATGAGCCCGCGCAGGTGGATATCAGGGAAGTCGTTGGCGAAGAATCCACCACGTTTGAAATTCGCGTGGCACCAAACGACCTAGGCAAGGTGATTGGCAAACAAGGCAAAATTGCAAATGCGCTCCGTACCGTAGCCAAAGCTGCGGCAATGCGTGAAAAAAAGCGAGTCTATCTAGAAATCATCCCCTAAGAAGCATATCGCTGTATAATTCGGCCATTGCGAAAATGGTAGAGAAGGACTAATAGTGCCTGCCGCCTATTGGCAGGCGAATTGCTGCCAAAATGCTAGTCAAACGCAGAGTTATTATAAAGGCGGTAGTTACTGAGAAGTTCAAGAAGCAACTGATTTCGCGGTTGGAGCAGGCTCTTCAAGAGGTAAAACGCACACAACAGCAGATTGAAACTCAAGGTACGCGATATCTTGCAGAGCTAGAAGGAAGGGATCCAACGCAAGCAGTAGCTTTCGCTAAAAAACTCGAGCGCCAGAAGCGCAAGCAGGAGGCGGTAAGAGCGCGGCTAGACGAGGAGCTCTCAAAAGTCCGAATGCTTGAGTTGGGTGCTGAGCACCCCCAAGGGACGGTTGAGGGGTTAGTGGAGATAAATATAGGCGACAACATTAATGAAAAGCTTTGTGCCACTGAAGTAATTGTTGAAGACGGCTTTGTCAAGGAAATACGCAACCCCTGATGACAAGCGACGAGTGGAACGTTCTTATTGGCGAAGTGGTTGCACCGTTTGGACGTAGGGGAGAAGTGAAGGTGCTCCCCTACACCGATTACCCAGAGCACTTTTTTGAGCTTAAGGAAGTTCGGCCAGACCGCGCCACAGAAGAGCAAAACCTGAAAATTGAAGCAGTTCGACAGCATAAAAACCTACTGCTCGTGAAGTTTGAAGGTTTCAACGATATTTCGGCTGCAGAGCGGCTTAGGGGAGCAAAGCTTTATATTCGCGAAAAAGATTTAGTACCGCTTGGAAAAGACGAGTATTACATTCATGACATAATCGGACTTGAAGTGGTTACCCCCGAGGGGAAGAGCCTTGGCAAGATTAAGGAGGTCATTCGTGGGCCAGCGAATGATGTGTACGTAACTGAGCGAGCGATGATCCCGGCCGTGAAGGAGTTCGTTGTGAGTATCGACCTCCGCGAAAAGCGAATGGTCGTGCGCCCTATTCCAGGAATGGTCGAGGAAAATGAAAATGAGAGTTGATGTTCTCACCATCTTTCCGGAAATGGTGCGCTGTGGGGTGGATTATAGCATTCTTAAACGCGCCCAAGAGAACAATCTTCTCACGGTTTGCGTACATAATATCAGAGATTTTGCGGAGGATAAACACAAAACCACCGACGAGCCGCCATATGGCGGGGGCGCCGGCATGGTAATGAAACCTGAGCCAATCTTTAAAGCTGCAGAACATGTAAAAGCCGAATACTGGACTGACCAAAGCAGGATAATCCTGACCACGCCTCAAGGACAGCTTTTTAATCAAGAAAAAGCTGCCGAGCTATCAAAATGTCCTCATTTGGTTTTTATCTGTGGCCATTACGAAGGCGTGGATGAACGTGTTCGAGAGCATCTAGTAACAGATGAGCTATCAATCGGAGATTATATTTTGACTGGCGGTGAACTGCCTGCACTTGTCATACTCGATGCAGTGGCAAGGTTGATTCCGGGTGTGTTGGGGAGGGAGCAGTCTGCTCTTGAGGAATCGTTCTCGGAGGGTTTGCTCGAATACCCACAGTATACTAGGCCGGTAGAATTTCGAGGCTGGCGGGTGCCAGATGTCCTTCTATCTGGACATCATGCGGAAATTCAGAAGTGGCGTCGCTTTCAATCGTTGAAACGAACGCTAGAGCGTAGGCCAGACCTTTTGGAAAAGGCACATCTTACTGAGGAAGATTTGCGAATCCTTGATGAACTGAGGAGGTCAAAGGATTCAAGGTAAAATCGGCAAAACTAGCCGGAAGTAAGAGTCTTTTTATTTAAAAGGCTCCTCTGCCATACTAAACGCAGTACTAGCAAAAGGAGTAGTTGGAATGTCTACAGTAATACAAGAGATTGAGAAGGAACAACTGAAAGCTGAAAAGCCAGAAATTAACGTTGGCGACACAGTTCGAGTCCATGTTCGGGTCGTCGAAGCCGGTAAAGAACGAATACAGGTTTTCGAGGGCATTGTCATCGCAAAGCGCCATGATTCAGTGCGGGAAACTTTTACGGTTCGTAAAATCTCTCATGGCATTGGAGTTGAACGCACTTTCTTACTACATAGCCCCAGGATTGCTAAAATCGAGGTGGTGCGCAAAGGAAAGGTGCGTCGCGCAAAGCTCTTCTATCTGAGAGAGAAGGTAGGAAAAGCGACACGGATAAAGGAAGATAAGAACCGCGGATAATGGAGTGGCTGGCTAACCTAAAAATCGAATATGTCATAATCATATCCGTTGTTTTACTTATACTTCGCCTATGGCTTGGCCGCTACAAAACCGTGGTGGCAAAGTCGGCCGCTGAAATAGTCGAGTCGGTGCTAATTGCCATCGTACTCGTCTTCTTGATTATCCGGCCATTCATAATCCAGGCGTTTTTCATTCCATCGGGATCGATGGAGCCTACCCTTTTGGTGCATGACCACATTTTGGTCAATAAATTCATTTATCGATTCAAGGAACCTCAGCGGGGGGATATAATCGTTTTCAAGGCGCCGGAGAATGCTACTACCGATGGAGTGGAGCGAGACTACATTAAACGGCTCATTGGCTTGCCAGGTGACGTAATAGAGGTTCGCAATGGTATACTTTATAGGAATGGCAAACCCGTCCGCGAGCCATACATCAAAGAGCCAATGGATTATGAGATGCCGCCGTTTAAGGTTCCGAAAGGAATGCTTTTCGTTATGGGTGACAACCGCAATGACAGCAACGACAGCCATAGGTGGGGCCCACTCGATCGAAACCGTGTTCTCGGCAAGGCGTTAGTAATCTTCTGGCCGCCCAGCCGAATCGGAATTCCCCGCTGAAAACCTCGCTCCGCTCGTCTAGCTGGAGGCCAACTAGCCGAAGGCGGTTGTAAAAGCAGGAGCCCACGGACAATGGACTGGCTTGCAAATGTCAGAATTGAATATGTTGTCGCGGCAATTGTCATACTTTTCATCGCGCGGCTGTGGCTTGCACGTTATAAGACTCCCATTGGTAAATCGGCCGCCGAAGTAGTTGAATCTGCCCTCGTAGCAATAATCCTTGTTTTCCTCATTATCCGTCCGTTTTTTATTCAGGTTTACACCATTCGGTCGGCTTCCATGGAGCCAACGCTTCGCGAAGGCGACCACATACTTCTAAATAAACTTGTCTATCGCTTGCGGCCGCCAAGGGATGGAGAAATAATTGTATTTAGAGCACCCAAAAGTTGGACTGCTGACGGGACCGAGCGGGAATTTATAAAGAGACTTGTTGGTGTGCCTGGTGACCTAATAGCCGTTAAAAATGGAAAACTGTTACGAAATGGAAAACCTGTAGACGAACCATATATCAAAGAGCCAATGAACTACGAAATGGACCCGATTCGTGTGCCCCGCGGCAAGCTCTTCGTGATGGGGGACAATCGAAACAACAGTAATGATAGCGTAAAAGAAGGCTTGCTAGATTTGAAACGAGTTCTGGGGAAATCAATAGCCATATTTTGGCCACCTAACCGAGCGAGAATAATAAAATAAGTTGCCAATAAAACCCTATTGCTACGTATAGTTGAAAGACTAACGCAAAATGAGAAAATTTGGGCAAGGATGATAAGCTAGGGATGGAGGAAAGCCAAGATTCTGCAGACTTGTGGCATTACGAGCGAGCAGTCCGGGCACAGGGTTATCGCGTTGTCGCCGGCGTTGATGAATCAGGCCGAGGGCCGCTTGCTGGACCGGTGGTTGCGGCTGCGGTAATTCTTCCTTTCGAATGTGATATCGGCGGCATATACGATTCAAAGCAGCTTTCTCCAGCAAATCGCGAGGCCGCTTACGATAAAATTCTAAGCATTGCTTTAGGTGTTGGGGTTGGCATAGTGGATGCCGACGAAATAGACCGCTTAAATATCCTTCAAGCTACCTATCAGGCAATGCGAATTGCCATTGGCAAGCTGACCACTGCTGCCGATATCTTTCTGGTGGATGGTTATCCAATTCGCAATTTTGAATTTCCACAAGTCGGAATAATTGACGGCGATTGCAAGAGCGCAAGTATAGCAGCTGCTTCTATAATCGCAAAAGTTACGAGAGACCGCATTATGCTGAACTATGACAGATTGTATCCTCAATATGGCTTTGCTAAACACAAAGGCTATCCTACGGAAGAGCATTTGCGAAACCTTGCCATTTACGGACCTTGCGATATCCATAGGAAAACGTTCGGTCCAGTGGCGGAGGAGTTAAACCTTCTATGGGCACGGCAAGATCTGCTCTCGGCAGAGCAGGCGAAGAAAGAGCTATAAGGCATTTGGAGTCAATTGGCTATAAGGTTGTTGAGAGAAATTTCCGATGCAGCAGCGGCGAAATTGACGCAATCGCCTACGACGGAAGCGACCTGGTATTCATTGAGGTCAAAGCCAGACGAGGTACTTCATTTGGCTATCCTTCTGAGGCTGTTGACTCATTGAAACAAGCGAAGTTGATACGCTCAGCAGAGATATATCTTGCCGACCGCAACCTGGGGGAGGTTGGCGCACGCTTTGACATTGTAGAAGTCTATTTTGAAAAAGGGAAACTAGTAAGGATAGAGGTTATCAAGGGCGCTTTTATGGAGGACCGCTGAGCATGAACTATGAAGTTCGAGAAGGGAAGGAACGGCTGCCTGAAGAAGAAGATGTCTACGGAGTTAATGAGAGTACAGAGAATGAATATGATTATGAGTTCTGGATGCCCCATGAGGCGAAGCTTCGCCGCCGCAAGACACGCCTGCGCGCTCTTGCCGTTGTTGTCATCCTCGCCTTTGTCATTACAATAGGATTTTTCGAGATTATACAGCTCCTATTGAATAAGTGATACCCCTTTCATAAACCGCCAGCTTAAGGTTCTGCCGTCGGTTAAAAGTATTGGGATAAAAAAGAGATAAAACGCTTACTAAAGCACACGCAAGACTTGTTGAGCAAGAGAGTCCATGGCAGGGGCAATGTTGGGTGGAACTTTCTCAAAGCGTTTGTGCTCAAAGTCTCCTGAGTAGAGGACTGCCACGAAGTTACCTTTGCGAAAAATTAGGCGGATGTTACCGTTTTTGTCGTCGGCGGAATATGTTTCGTCTCCAATTATTCTTCCTTCAAGAGAGTGGTTGGCCCATGGGAATGAGGACCACTCGGCGCCCGGGAGGGAAAGCTTTCTTAGCGCGGAAACTGCCCATTTAGCATGGTCAACGGTGGAGAAAAAGTAATAGCATGCGACAAAGCCGTATTCAAACCTACGTGGATCGCCGACTTCATAATCAGCTGATACCATGCAATCATTGGCGTAAGCTAGAAGAACATCGCGAGAAAAACCGGCGTGATGTGCATTTATTTGTGCAAACTCATATGATAGCGGAAATTCGCGTCTAAAACCAGGAACTGTGATTTGGGCGCAGTATATTTTTGTGGCTATGCTCCTAGCTTTTGCATGTTGATTAGCTTTTTCTATCAGCTTGTCGAATCCAGGCAAAGTGCGAACTTTCTCAAAAAGCCTGCTATTTGTTGCGGCATTAATCCATCCTTGAATGCGGACATTTTGGCTTCCGTCCCCGGCGCCTACGCCAATCATGAATGGATGGTTGAAAAGGCTAGATAGATATTCGAATGCCTTGCCAGCTTCCCCATCGCGTGCTTTGCAAACCGCGGCATCAAAGTATATTTCAGGCCTACGTACCGCGGCTTTATACTTAATTGCTTTCTCATACTCGCGAGCCGCGGAGGAGTAATCTCCCTTCTTGCGGTAAAGTTCGGCGAGCCTTACTCGCAAAAAACCCTGCCTGGCAGAAGTAAAACCTGAGGTCAAGTTTCTAGTGTAATAGTCTATTGCTGCGTCGTAGTCGCCCAAGTCCTCATACAATTCTGCTAAAGCCGAGTTGATTCGTCTCTTAATAAACGCGGATTCCTTGCTAGATTCAGAAAACTTCAAACCACTTTTGAATACCCCTATGGCTGCCTTGTGCTTTCCTTGCTGTGCAAGCGATTCACCTAGCAGAAAATATACGCTGGGGTTGCGCGGTTGAATTTTAAGACACTCACGCATTAACCTTTCGGCTTCTTGGGGTTCTGCCTCAAGAGCAAGGCGAAAATATTCTCGTGTTTTCTCTTTAATTTTTTGGGCTTTGAAGTAATGAAAGACCCCCAAAATAGCTACAATGGCGACAATAACGACACTTACTTTTTGTGTTTTGGACATAGGCTTCACTTGGTTTCCTTTGAATTAAAAATTTCTTAGCGGCACGCAAAATAAAGTCTATTTCTATTAGCTATGACGAGTTGGCTTGCCCCACGGTTTCAAAAACACGCCGCTTATTCGATTTACCGTGAGGGCATTGGATGAATCCCTTGGATTTCAACATCCGCAGCATTGAGCGCTCGTTCGACATCAGCAACTCGTGCCCATTCGAATCGTGCTGCCACACCGCAGTCGCTTGATAAACTGCGTGGTATGGGAATGAGGCGGCACTCAATCCCAGCCTTAAGGAGAATCTTCTCGGCGCGGAATGCTGAGGACTGACTGTGAAAGAGTACCACCCCGTATTTTTCCAATTTTGTTTCTCCTTTTAGATTGCTTTAGCTGTGCTACGGGTCATTTTGATATGGTTAATCGGAATTCGCCAGAGCCAATGTCTTCGATGATAACATTCCATCCAGAACTTTTGGCGATTCGCTCCACGTTATCGCGTGCAGCGTATGAGTCAACTATTATCTCTATTTTTCCACGTTCACGACCCTTGATTGCCTTTTTTGCCATCATTGCAGGCATCGGACAAGATAGCCCGCGTGCATCAAGTTTAATCAAGTCGCTCATTAAAGATCCTCCTTGGATTTTTTACTTCGCGCATCGTCAGGCCAATAACAACGCAAAATACTAGTCCGATGACGAGCGCCCAAAGTCCAAATGCACCTGGTCCTTTTGGCGAGCTGGCGAGTGAGAAGTTATGTGCAAAGCCAGCTCCCACCAACATCCCGAGTACAAAAATGCCAGCATCACCATCGCCCTCCCCGGAGAGGAAAATTTGGCGTCCTGGGCACCCACCTGCAAGTGTGAACGACAATCCTGCTAGGAGCATCCCGCCAAAGTTGAAAAGTTGATTTGTATGCGCTACTGGTTGCTGGGCGAACCCTGGCTTGAACTGCCCAAGCACTACATTGGTTATGAACGCAGTGGCAATAAGTGCCAATATTCCACTAAAGAGATGTGCATCCCTAAGAAGAACAAGGTCTCGTAGTGCACCAACCGTACAGAATCTCGACCGCTGGGCAAGTAGTCCGATAAGAGCTCCTACCCCAAGAGAGATGAGAATGGGCGCATGCATGCTCCCGGGTCCTTCCGCGGAGAAAAACACGGGGCCAGTCGGTTTCCCACTGGGGTCGAAGCCCAGCTTAGGTTCGGTAATTAAAAGTACAAGCAATCCAATTGCAACCAGCGGCATCATCCATCCCAAGGCTACTGGCGCTGGTTTGCTCCTTCCAAGGTTGAATCCAGATTTCACGAAGGCTGTGCCGAGCAGTACCCCAGCAAATAGCCCTGCAATTCCAAAAATTGCATTCCAATCGCCGCCGGAAAGCCTTAGGTATGCGCGCCATGGGCATCCAAGGAACATAAGCGCCCCTATCATTGAAAACGCTCCGAGAAAAAAACGCACAATGGGTGAAGAGCCGGTCCGTGGTTTGAATTCTCGGAAGACTAAAGCGGCGACCAATGACCCGAGAATGAAACCTATTATTTCCGGGCGGATATACTGAACCACCGATGCTCGATGGAGCCCAAGAGAACCGGCAATGTCGCGAGTGAAGCATGCAACACAAATTCCCATATTGCCAGGGTTGCCACTTCTTACCAATACTGGAGCGAGTACCCCAACGGCAATACCTGTGATGATTGGTCCTGAGCTAGAACTTAGAAACCGACGAAAAGAAAGCATAGCTTGGCTCCTTTCAAATTAGGTTTAGGCTGCCACAACCGGCACGAAAGGAGCGAGAGGTTGTTTAACTTAAGAGGAAGGGTATTCGGCCGGAAACGGCAGCATTATTCTGTAATCCAATTTTTGAGCGCAACACGTGCGCCGTTGTTGAGGCATATCAAGTCTTTCTATATGCTGGCACGGTTTCCGACCTCCTTCCGGATGGGTTTGCGGGATTTAATTTGGCACTATTATATTATGGAATTGTCGGTATATACAATGCCGGCTAATGAGACATGAGGCTTTATGGAATGCTGCAAGTATTTGTTTTTGAGGTGGCTGAATTGGGGGTTTGTTGACTAGTTTGTAGGCTAGTTGATTAGAGAAATGGTGAGCCCGGTGCGAATCGAACGCACGACCCACGCCTTAAAAGGGCGTTGCTCTGCCGACTGAGCTACGGGCCCACGTTGGCGAACACATAATTATACCACATGTGGTACAAAATAATCAATAGTTTAGATTTCGCGGAAGACAATAAATGTGTTTGGAAATCGCGCCGAGTTCATGAGGAAGCTTATTAGGTATAAAAGGACGGCGTGCTTGACGGCGTCGTAAAATCATGTTAAATTTTATATAAAACGCCCCGACATAGTCGGGGTATTTTTATTGCGTAAAGTCGGGATTGATTGCTAAATGAGGTTGTTCAAAGGATTATTTCAAAAAGTTGACCAGCTTCTTTCTCGTGGCAGGCTTGTGGATGACGAGTTTTTTGATGAACTTGAGGAGGCGCTCATACAGGCCGACTTAAACGTCCACACTACAATGCGCATAGTTTCTGGCCTGAGGGAAGACGCTCGAAAAGAGCGAATCTCAGAACCAGAGCAGGTGCGCGAAAGGCTCAAGCAGCAGCTGGCTGAAATATTATCCCAAGGAGAGGGTCCTGCACTGCGTAGTTCTGATGGGCTTTCTGCCTACCTTATAGTTGGCGTAAATGGCACGGGGAAGACGACTTCGATTGCGAAACTTGCGCACAGATTCAAATCGCAGGGGAAGCGTGTAATCCTAGCCGCGGCAGACACCTTCCGTGCGGCGGCAATTGACCAACTCGAGATATGGGCGAATCGAATTGGAGTTGACCTCATTAGACAGCGCGAAGGTGCCGACCCAGCAGCAGTAGTCTATGATGCTATTCAGGCGGCAAAATCGAGGAAAGCCGATGTTCTGATTGCTGATACAGCAGGTCGCCTTCACACAAGAAGCAATCTTATGGAAGAACTGAAAAAAATTAGTCGAGTAATTGAACGTGAGCTAGGCCGCCCCGCCGATGAAACGCTGCTGGTGCTTGATGCGACCACCGGCCAGAACGCAATCAGCCAGGCTAGAGAGTTTCTAAGCGCCGTTAAGGTTACTGGAATTGTGCTGGCAAAGCTTGACGGTACTGCAAAGGGCGGAATTGTTGTAACAATAAAGGACGAATTGGGTATACCTATCAAGCTTGTTGGTACTGGAGAGAAACTTGAAGACTTGGAAGAGTTTAACTGCAATGACTTCGTGGAGTCTCTTTTATAGAAATTGATTTCCTTTCAACTTAGTTATTTAAGAGGCGCCAAAAAGCACAGTCGCGAGTAAGTACACATAATTTAGCTAAAATTGGCGAAAAGCCCCCGGAGAATTCGGAACTAGCCGGGGGCTTTTTATTTCAATGCCTCAGAGCTGCTACGAGTATTATTGCTGTTTGCGACAATTTTAGGCGTTGAATTGCCAGCCCTATTAGATTTTTACAGGAAATTGCAAGTTTTGATTGATATTTGGATTGGTGATTAATGAATTAGGGAATGGTAGCAATATCGTTTGAATTTGCACGAGGTTACCCTTAAAGTTGGCTAGTTGAAAGGAACGTATCATTTATACGCTGAAACCAGGGGAGATGTTCTAATGAACCGTCAGCCTCGAATTTTTGGTCTTGTATGGCCGCCAAGCAGATTTGCTACGTGGGCGGATGTTATCATCATAGTTGGAATCGGCGTTTTAATTTATATAGGGGTTGAGTTAGCAAGAGGTGCGCCTAGGGTAATTAGCGGGCCTAAGATATCCCTTGAACCGTCTGCATTGGCGCTGTACGCTGTGTTATCTACTGCAAGAATGGCTGCCGCATACATACTATCTATGTTATTCACGATTGTGTATGGTTATATCGCCGCGAGAAACCGAAGTGCCGAATGGATAATGATACCGCTTCTCGATGTCTTTCAAAGTGTGCCAATACTTTCTTTTCTTCCGGTCGTTTTACTAAGTCTTTCTGCGATAATGCCAGAAAAAATAGCTGCTGGGTTGGCATCTATCGTGCTAATATTCACCAGCCAAGTTTGGAACCTAACATTCGCTTGGTATCAATCGCTTACGACAATTCCAAGCGAGCTCAGCGAGGTCAGTGCGATCTTTCGATTTAACACCTGGTTTCGCCTTAAGGTTCTAGAGCTTCCGTTTGCCGCTATTAGCCTAATTTGGAATAGTATGATGAGCTGGGCAGGCGGTTGGTTTTTCTTAATGGCAGCGGAGATATTCACGGTTGGCAACCGCGATTTTCGGCTGCCTGGGCTAGGTAGTTACCTACAGACCGCCGCAAACGAAGGCAACGTGCGCTCTATTTTACTGGGAATTTTGACCTTAGTTTTGGTTATAGTTGCTTTGGACCAGCTTGTTTGGCGTCCTCTTCTGGTATGGGCTAAACGTTTCAGATTGGAAATGGTTACTGGCGCTCCTGAGCCTCATTCTTGGTTTTACGATGTTTTACATAATTCATTACTTGTTAAGCGGTTCAATAGCAGCGTATTGCAGCCACTTGGGGAAAAACTCGATGCTTGGTCATTGCGGCACTTCCCGGCCGATATCAAAAAAGCTGAAAGTCATCGCAGGCCTTCCATGGCTATCGCTGTGTTTGCGATTTTAATAGGCGGGCTTGCGTATGGTGTATATCGTGCGTCGGAAATGCTTGTCGAATTATCGTTGGCAGAATGGTTGGATATAGGCATAGGTGTGCTTGCAACGTTAGCACGCGTGGCAATTTCGCTCGTTGTGGCTCTTGCGTGGACAATACCCGTGGGAACCATTTTGGGAACTAACCGAAAGCTGGCAACTTGGATTCAGCCAGTGGTTCAGGTGATGGCGTCAATTCCTGCTACTGCTTTCTTCCCCATTCTAGTTATGTTGCTAATCGGTCTGAAAGGTGGAATTAATTTTGCGGCGGTTCTTCTAATGCTGATGGGCACCCAGTGGTATCTTCTTTTTAATGTGATTGCTGGAGCAAGCGAGATCCCGCAGGACCTTAAGTATACATCAATTTTATTGGGATTAAACAAATGGGAGCAGTGGCGAACACTTACGCTTCCTGCGTTGTTTCCCTATATTATCACAGGAGCAATAACAGCAAGTGGCGGAGCGTGGAATGCTAGCATTGTTGCCGAATACGTTGAGTTCGGCAAGAAAACTATTTTTACAACCGGTATAGGTTCCACTATTGCGCGTGCGACTGCCACGGGAAACTTCCCGCTTCTGCTAGCATCTACAATCAGCATGATTCTGGCAGTCGTGCTTATAAACCGATTGTTTTGGCGGCGCCTTTATCGGATAGCCGCAGATAGGTATAAATTGGAGTAAGCCTATGGCAGTTGAAGCGTTGGTCAAGCTTGATAGGGTGACTCAGAAATATTTTACGGGCAAAAAAGAATTCATTGCTATTCGCGATGTAAGCCTTACTGTATACGATGGCGAATTTGTTGTGCTCGTTGGGCCTTCGGGTTGTGGAAAGAGCACTTTGTTGAGGATTGTTACTGGCTTGCAAAAACCAACCGAAGGAGAAGTTTTTTACCGTGGACAGCCTGTCGTAGGTGTAAACCCTCATGCAACGATTGTCTTTCAAACATTTGCGCTTTTCCCATGGCTGACTGTCCAGCAAAATGTGGAGGTTGTTCTTAAAGCTCGTGGTGTTCCAGGTCCTGACCGCATTCGCAGAACCATCGAACTCCTTGACCGTGTGGGACTAGATGGTTTTGAAACGGCGTATCCACGCGAGCTTTCAGGAGGTATGCGCCAAAAAGTTGGATTTGCACGGGCAATGGCGGTTGAGCCAGAATTATTATGTCTAGACGAACCCTTCTCAGCACTGGATGTGCTGAGTGCTGAATCATTGCGCGGCGAGCTACTTGAGCTCTGGTTGAGTGGGGGCATTCCTACGAAGGCGATACTGATGGTTACGCATAATATAGAAGAAGCCGTTTTTCTGGCAGATAGGATTGTTGTAATGGAAAAGGAGCCTGGTAGAATAGTGGCGGATGTAGTCGTGGATTTACCGCAGCCTCGCCAACGTAAATCTCCAAGTTTTGCGAACTTAGTAGACCGTGTCTATTCAATACTTGCAGGTCAGACGCAGCCCGAGCATATCGAGCTTGGCACGGCGCCTGGAGAGCCAGGGCACACTCGAGCTTTGCCCAACGTGGCGATAGCTGACCTAGCAGGCGTGCTTGAGCGGCTAATAGAAATGCCCAATCATACTGCTGATATATTCAGGCTTGCGGAGGAACTGCGAGTTGATTCAGATCGTTTGCTAAGGGTTACTGATGCGGCGGAGCTCCTAGGGTTTGCAACTCTTTCTCAAGGCGATATTACTTTAACCCCACTGGGTGAGGCATTTGCCGAAGCCCGAATCAACACCCGAAAAGAGATATTTGCAACGCGCATACGCAGGTTACCGCTATTTCAATGGTTGCTTAGAATGCTTGATGCAGCAGATAAGCACCAAATTGAGCGGGACGTTGCAATTGCAGCGCTTGAATTGGAATTTCCGCCGCGGGAAGCCAAACGTCAGCTTGATTTGATCATCGAGTGGGGTCGATATGCTGAGTTATTGGAATATGACCATGCGAGCGGCTTGATATTCCTTAGCGCCAGGAGTGTTGTTACAGCACAGGCTTAGTCACGCATGAAAAAGTTTTTATAATTTCAAGAAGGAGTTTTTCAAGTGAAAAAAGTTCTTTTTGTTTGTATTCACAATTCGGGGCGAAGTCAGATGGCCGAGGCTTTCGCAAAGGAATTTGGCAAGGGCAAAATCATTGCCGAGTCAGCCGGAACATCGCCTGCAAAAACTATTAATCCATCGGTCGTTCAAGTGATGGAAGAGATAGGCTATGATATGAGTGGCCACTATCCAAAGGTTTTGACGCTAGACATGATTAAGAGTGCGGATAGGGTAATTACAATGGGCTGTGGGGTGAATATGGGTGACGCAGGCCGCAATAGTGCTGTGTGCCCGGTTGTATTTGTCGAATCCGAAGATTGGGGCATTGAAGATCCCGAAGGTCAGCCTATTGAGAAAGTCCGCGAGATTCGAGACCGGATTAAAGCGAAGGTAAAAAAGCTAGTTGAAGAGTTGACGGGGATTAAGACCAACAATGAAGGATAATAGGGTTGGTAACCTAAGTCTGTTATCATTTTTTGAAAAGATGTCATCAAATTGACATCTTTTGGCGCTAGGGTTAGAATTGGCTAGAGCCAGGGTGACCGATTAGAACATTTAGTTCTAGACCAATCATCCCGACAATTACTTTGTAAGACCATATTAGTCATCGGAGGCACTGCATGAGGGTACTCATCACTGGAATTACAGGAATGGCAGGCAGCCATTTGGCGGACTATCTGCTTTCACTCCCTGAAAAAATTGAAATATACGGTACTTTTCGCTGGCGTAGCCGCATGGAGAATGTTGCTCATCTCGAGGGCAAAATAAATCTCATCCAATGTGAGCTGACGGATTTTAGCAATACCGTCAGAGCGTTAGAAATCTCCAAACCTGATTTCATATTCCATCTTGCCGCTCAGAGCTATGTCCTTGCCAGCTGGAGTTCGCCGACTGCGACCATGCTAGAAAATCCCAGGATGCAAATAAATTTATTCGAGGCAATGTTGCTCCTAGGCATAGATTGTCCGATTCAGGTTGCCTTAAGCTCGGAAGAATACGGTATGGTTTATCCTAATGAACTGCCAATTAACGAGGATAACCCGCTGAGGCCATTGAGCCCTTATGCCGTTAGCAAGGTAACGCAAGATATGATGGCATATCAGTATTATAAAAGCCATGGGTTGAAGACAATTCGCACGCGCGCATTCAACCATGAAGGTCCTCGTCGTGGCGATGTTTTCGTAACAAGCAACTTTGCCAAACAAATTGCACTGATAGAGGCCGGGAAGCAGGAGCCTGTGATTTACGTTGGCAACCTAAAAGCCAAGCGAGATTGGAGCGACGTCCGAGACGTGGTTCGTGCCTATTGGCTTGCGGTTAACAAATGCATTCCTGGCGAAGTCTATGTAATAGCGTCAGGCAAGTGCTATAGTGTTGAAGAAATGCTAAACATGTTGCTTGATATGTCAACAGTCAAGGTTGAAATACGAGAAGATCCAGCAAGAATGCGGCCTTCTGATGTCATGGTACTTCAAGGTGATGCCTCCAAATTCAGAGCCCAAACAGGATGGGAGCCGACGATTCCACTGGAGCAAACGCTAGCTGATCTGCTGAACCATTGGAGGGAGGAGGTTCAGCGACAAAATGCCCCATGAGACGACGCTGATAACGGGAGTTGGCGGTTTCGTCGGGCGACATCTTGCCGAGCTATTAGTCAAATCAGGCGCCTTCGTATATGGAACAATACTTTCGCCTGAGGAAGTATCCTCAGACAATCCAATTCCCGGCGTCGAGCTGATGGTTTGCCATCTTGAAAACCAGTCCAATGTCGAGGAAGTAATAAATAGCGTACAGCCTTCGGTTGTGTATCATCTGGCGGCTCAAAGCTCGGTTTCACGTTCACTAAGCGATCCCATTGGGACCTTCAAAACGAACGTGATGGGAACACTTCATTTGTTGGAATCGCTAAGGGGCCTGCCAAATTTGAGAGTGTTGGTGTTAATAAGTTCAGCCGAAGTGTATGGCATAGTTTCCGAATCTGACCTTCCCATTACCGAAAGGGCATCCCTTGACCCTGCTAATCCATATGCATGCAGTAAGGCTTGTGCGGACCTGCTTGGAGTTCAATATTTCCGCATATTCCAAGTCCCGGTAATTAGGTTGCGGCCGTTCAACCATATTGGGCCTGGGCAATCGGACGCTTTTGTGGCATCAAACTTTGCACGTCAAATTGCTGAAATCGAAGCTGGAATTCGTCCCCCAAAGCTGATGGTTGGTAACCTTGATGCAAAACGTGATTTTACTGATGTTAGAGATATCGTTCGTGCATATGTGTTAGCAGCAGAGAGGTGTTCGCCTGGAGATGTATACAATATTTGCTCTGGCAAGGCAGTAAGCATACGTGAAGTGTTAGACCAGCTTCTTACTTTGACATCTGTTCAGATTGAGGTTGTCCAGGAACCCGACCGCATGCGTCCGTCGGATCTCCCAATACTTGTAGGTGATTGCTCAAAGTTCCATGCTGAAACAGGTTGGGCTCCCGAAATTTCGCTCGCCCAGACACTCAAAGATCTTCTGAATTTCTGGCGTGCGAGGGTATCCTGAACAGAGTTTTATGGTTTTTAGAAAATATGTCGTTTTAGCAGTAATATAGAATCGAACCTTCTAGGTTATTGAGGGATAAGCAATTGACATCTTTTGCCACCACTGATATAATAATTCGGTTTTCTTAACGCGGTGTGTTGGTGGTTTCAACAAGTGAGATACATTTGGAAAATCTTAATCTAAAAGGTCAGCAAAGAAGCAGTGCTGACCTTTTATTTTTTACTGCTCATCCAGGACTACGGTCACTTTTTAAGTACGGTGAACGATCGCTTCTTAGATCGGGAGGATTTATCGCATGATACGCCTTTTACCTAAGCAGGAGTCATTCTACGATTTACTTGAGAAACAGGTTCAGATGGTAAACGAAGCAGCCCATATTCTTGTCCAGCTGATGGCCGATTGCCGTGATGCCGAAGACATTGCCTTCAAGATAAGAGCAATGGAGCATGACGCAGATGAGCTAACCCATGAGGTAATTCGGAAATTGAATACTACTTTTGTCACCCCACTTGACCGCGAGGACATTCATGCCCTCACAAGCGCTCTCGACGACATCATGGATTATATTGAGGCTGCAGCCGACCGAATACTTCTATACGAGATCACTCAGCCTACGGAGGCGGGGGCCAAGCTTTCGAAGATTCTTGCTGAAGCCACTGAACAGACCGTTCAAGCTGTTGGATGTCTTAGGGATATCAAACGCTCGGCGCCGGTGCGCGAAGCGTGCATTTTGATAAATCGTCTAGAAAATCAAGGCGATCAAGTAAATCGTGCCGCTCTTGCAAAGCTATTCCAAATGCATGATAAGCCAATTGAGGCTCTCAAATGGCGTGAAATCTATGATCATATTGAGACAGCAATTGATAAGTGCGAAGATGTTGCCGATATAATTGAGTCAACTTGCCTGAAAAATGCTTAACGCGGGATGAAAAATGAAACGCTTTCGCTTCATGCCTACGGAAGAAAACTTTTTTGAGCTTTTTGAGGAAATAGCCCAAGCCCTTGTCGAAGCCGCCAAGGTGCTCCACGAATTAATCACTAATTACGAGGACATTGAGCATAAAACTCACTTACTTCGTGAGATGGAGAAGCGGATAGACCGAGCGACTGGTGGAATATGCGATCGATTGAATATTAGCTTCGTAACGCCAATTGACCGGGAAGATATACACAACCTTGCGGTTTCAATGGATGAGGTTCTGGATTATATAGAGGCATCTGCCGACCGCATGAAGCTTTATGGTGTTGAGGACCCGGCAGCGGAAGTGCCTGAGACGGCGGAGATATCTGCTATCCTTGTCCAGGCAACTGAGCAAATTCAAATAGGCATCAAGGCGCTTTCAAATCTTCGGCAGATTGACCAAGTACTGAATCCTTGCGTTAGAATAAACGAGCTGGAAAACGACGCGGATAAGTTGCTTAGGAAAGCACTGAACCGATTGTTTAAGGAAAAGACGAGGCCACTCGATATAGTCAAGTGGCAGGAGATTATCTACAGATTAGAATTAGCCACAGATAAGTGTGAAGATGTGGCAAATGTTTTGGAAAGCATAGTGGTGAAAAATGCCTGATGCAACAATTATACTTCTCGGGACAGTAGTTGTTCTTGCACTAGCTTTCGACTTCATAAATGGCTTTCATGATACAGCAAACGCCATAGCTACTTCGGTTCTCACTCGCGCGCTCTCCATTCGGAATGCGATATTTCTTTCTGCTATGCAAAATTTTGTGGGAGCGATGATGTGGACAGGCGTAGCGCAAACGATAGGAAAGGGTATTGTAGACCCAAGCCTGGTTACTGGCAAAGGCGGGCAGATTCTTGTGCTTTCAGCACTTGTCGGAGCAATTACGTGGAATCTCATAACATGGTACTTCGGCCTTCCTAGCAGCTCGTCTCATGCGTTAATAGGCGGGGTTATGGGGGCTGCCGTTGCATATAAAGGAATTGGCGTGCTCAACGAGGAAGGACTTAAAAAAATCTTTATTTCCCTTATAGGGTCTCCTATCGTGGGCTTCCTGGCGGGCGCAACGCTAATGATTTTGGTGATGAACATTTTTGCCCAGCAGGCCCCTTCGAAGCTTAATAGATATTTCAAGGTTCTCCAAGTCCTCTCAGCCAATTTTATGGCTTTCACCCATGGGTCCAACGATGCTCAGAAGTCAATGGGAATTATTACCATGGCGTTGGTTGTTGGCGGTTTTTTACCCACTGTGCAAGTTCCACTTTGGGTGAAGGTAACATGTGCGGCAGCGATGGCATTGGGAACTGCAGCTGGTGGTTGGCGGATTATTAAAACTGTTGGAAAAAAAATTATGGGGCTTCAACCTGTTCACGGTTTCGCCTCCGAGACAGCAGCCGCGTTGGTAGTTCTTTCCGCAACCTTATGGCATGCACCGGTTAGCACCACTCATGTGATATCATCCTCAGTGATGGGTGTTGGTTCGGCAAAACGACTTTCGGCAGTAAGATGGGGGATCGTCGGCCAAATTGTCCTAGCTTGGCTGATGACGCTGCCTATTTCGGCGCTGCTTAGCATGATTAGCTATGCCCTACTACACATTGTATTACATTAAGAAGCTGAACTTGGAAAGCTTGCTTGCTATGCTTCCCAAAAATGACAGCAAAAATTTGCAAGCGTTACTGGCTCGGCACAGATTTCCTGATCTGTGCATTTTCTCGGATGTCCTCGTCCGTGCCGCAGTTGGAATTTACGCAGATGAAGGCGCGATACGCAAAGAACCTATAACGTAAAAAGGTAGCTGGGTTTAAAACTGGCAACGGTTTATAAAATCAGCTAGGGCGCTTAGCTTACTTTTTAATTTTAAGCAGAATTGCATTTCTGGCTGGGATTGTTACTTTTTGGATGGCTGTTGTACTTTGCCAATCGGATTCCTTGCCTTCAGAACCAAATTTCTCAACAGAAAATCCTTTATCAGCTTGAATCCCCACTTTGTTAAGCGGGAGACACACCTGCACATTATGATCTTCATTTGATTGGTTTACCATAAGGATGCCCAAGCTTCCGTTCTCCGCAAGCCAAGCGGATGTGAGAACCGATGGCAGTTCCATGGCATAAGTTCCACTGCCGAATGAGGGTTTACCTTCAATTCGTAACAGTGGATTGTCTCCTTGCGCATTAAGCATTCCCAGGAAGCGCCCAGTAACAACATATTCGTGCGCAAATCTTCGGCATCTTGCAAGCGTGCGCAGGAATTCAGCTTCCTGCCTAACTTCTGGTGCCATGAGAACACTTAGGCTCACCCAGCCGAGCTGTGAGCCAAATACAAATGCTTGCGCCATCTTTGCCCTCCACGGAGCGGAATCTCGGAGGTCTTCTGGAAGTGTGTATTGAAATCCAAATGTGATTGTTCTGCCTGAGTATACAGCCGGGAATAGAGGGATGACCTTCTTTGTGCCAACGGGTGTGTTCACAAGAAGCAAAGCGTCAAATTGGTCTAGCCAGCACTCGGCATTTTCCTCGGTAGTCAAAATTTTTCCTTTGGGCAGACGTGACCTTGCCATATCGAGCATCTTTCGGTAGCCATCTGCCCAGAACTTACCACCGCCTATTGGGTGGTTATGTTCGCTATTGAAGCACTGGACTGAACTAGCCGCGCTGATTTGGTCGATATAAACCCCATCCACATTATATTCATTCACTAAACGGTCAACCAACGCTGTAATCTTTTCTTGCCACTGCTGGGTGTAGGGACACATAACGTTGAGCGGGACTTTTGAGCCATAAATCTCGGTATATGGCTCTCCGTCTTCCTTCCTAGCTGCCGACCGGTCGGCTCGCTCTTCGATCCAGGTCTTTGATTTCGGGTCGCATAGCCGTCCGTTGATGTAGGGCATAACATGGAAGCCAATTGCTTGGAGTGCTTTTACTCCTTCGGCGAAGTTTGGTTTTGCGGGGAAGTATTCGGGATAAAGAGTGTCAAATGGAATTTGGTGCCAGGTATACCAGTGCAATGCAATAGGGATGCCGAAAAAATCGGCGGCCTCTTTGGCCATTTCGAGGTTTTCAACTGGCTCGGATTCGGTATCGCTCCAAACATCTTTAACCCTAATCCATAAATCGGTGTCTTTCAACCACTGAGGGATTGTTCGCTTGGATATCGGTCCACCTTTTCCCCATGGAGCGTCGAATGTCCATTCGCGGTAAATCTGTGCTGCATCGTAGTAATCGCCCGTAAAGACACCAACTGCCGCCTCGTAAGGAAGCTTCCATGCACCGCCACCTTTCTCGGGAATTGCTGGGAGGTTAGTTATTGTAAAGCCGATGCCGTCTTGACGGGCTTTCATGCTAAAACGCTTGTGGTTCGCCTGCGGGTCATGCGTTCCAATATAGAGACCGTGCCCACGGTTGTAAAATGCAACGAACTGCATAGCAGCGACAAGCGATGGGTATGTGGCATCGTATGCTTCTCCGGGTTTCAACTCATATTCGAGTCCCCAGCCAAATGGAGCGGCCATTCTTAAACCCTTCTCGGGCTTTATGTTGGGTATTATTGGGAAATCTACCCTATAGATTTTCCATCTGTCAGGAAGTTTAGCGGAAATTGACCAGTATGAAAGATGACTCTTGTCATTAAGACGCACCGACATGTGAACCTCGGCTTGTACTTCTCCAAGGGGCACTATCCATTTGAACTTATTCATCTGTTGCCCTAAAAACGATGCTTTGTTACTTTCAACCTCTTTCGATTCTCCACTTGGGCTTCGGAAAACAATTCGCCAAATTGACGTATTGTCTTGGGCATCGCCGAGAAACTCGTGGTCCGAGGAATCCTTGATACTGTTCAGGCGTAAACGGCCGTCTTCAATGCCTAAAGTAATACTCAAGTATTCATTCCTCAGAACGATTGGGTCTTCTGAGGGGTTGTTATTTTTCATATCTGCCTCCATTGCTCCGCATACTGTGCAAATAGGGATTAGGATGGTGGTTATGATAATTAAGTAATGGCATGTTATCTTGCGCCTCATATTTATCCTCACCTTGCAAGTGAAAGTTTAACACATGTGGGGTTGATAAGGGAACATCCTGCAGGATTTTACACCTCTTGGGTTGAACCATATGCCAAGCATGAAATTTGATTTTTTCAATTAATTTCGGGGCTAAAATGAAAACTGTTCATTCGTTGCTATTTCTACTTCTTGTAGCATCGCATGCTTTTGCTTTTGAAACTGTCGTTTGGCGGATAGGGAAAGCTGATAATTCTTATGGCGAATTTGCTTTAGCTGGAAATTACAATGGCTATGCGAAGGCATTCCCTAAGGATGTCATGTTCCAACCTGATAAGGACGATCCTTCAAGGGCTTGGAGCTTCATACATCCGGGACCGTCGGACTCATGGGCTGGCTCGAAGCCTCACGTATTCACAATTATTTTCAGCTTGCCACGGCAACCCAAGGGAGTATTTTCTTTCACGATTGACATGGTGGATACTCATGCCTCGGCGCCGCCTGCAATCAAGTTGTCAATAAATGGTCAATCAGGCGTAATCAAACTTCCGGCGGGTGCGGGTGATGATTCGCTTGTGAATCCTGGGGCTGGCAGGGAGTATGTGTTTAATACCTCATTGCCCGCTTCAACTTTGCGCAAAGGTGAAAATAAGATTGAGATTCTAAATGAAAAAGGCTCATGGTTCCTCTATGATACAGTAATTCTTAAGAATGACCCGGAGGGCGTGGTGGAGGCAAGTGTCAAGAGAATCGAGCTACACCCAACGATTAGGTTTGTTCGCTCGGGCGGGGCTCTTATGCAAGTAGTGGACCTCGAAGCTGAGTTCACAAATGCACCAGCGGATTGCAAAGGAATTCTAAGGATGGGAAAGTGGAGCACCGCGGTTACGCTCAATCCGCCGTTCTTGGGAACTCTTCGCAAGGAACTTGCGGTTCCCGAGGTGCACGAACCATCGAAGTTAGAGCTATTCGTAGAAGTGGGCGAAAAGACTGCAACCGCATCATGTGAGGTCAAGCCAGAAAGGCATTGGTTATTCTACCTTCAGCCCAGCTCCCATGTGGACATCGGCTACACGGATTTTCAAGATAGAGTAATTAAATTGCACAACGACAATATGTCGCTTGCGCTTTCTCTTTGTAAGAAGTACCCCGGCTTTGTCTGGAACACCGAGGCGGCATGGGTTGAAGACAATTATCTTTCTCTTATGCCGCCGGAAAAGGTGAACGATTTCCTAAAGGCGGCGAAAGAGGGCCGGATAGGTTGCCAGGCGGTCTATGGGAACATGCTCACTGGAATCTGCTCGCATGAGTCTTTTATACGCACCCTATATTTTGCTCACTCGATTGCCCAAAAATATGGGATTCCATTTGACATAGCAATGAGCAGCGACGTCCCAACTCAGGTATGGACACTGCCTACAATTTTGGCGCAAAGTGGCATCAAATACTTTAGCGCTGGATTGAACCTCACGCGGGGCGATTCGTTTAACAAGCTTTTTGGTAAATCGCCTTTCTATTGGCAAGGACCTGATGGCAGCAAAGTTCTTACCTGGTACATGAATGGCTATGCAAAGGCTGTCCATTCGGGGCTGGCTATAGACATAGACCGCGCAAGAGCAGGCGTAGAGTCGCTCCTGCGAGAGTATGACCGCGACGACTATCCATACGATGCAGTTCTCGGTTTCGGCGGTTATGGAGACAACCAGCGGCTCAGCGAGAGCCTTGCGAAGACGGTGCAGGAGTGGAATGACCGCTATGCTTATCCGCGCATAATTCTTTGCCGCGGTCCCGAGTTCTTCGAATACATTGAGCATGGTTTCAGGGACAGAATACCCACAATAGAAGGCGACGGTGGCGTATATTGGGAGGACGGAGCCGGTTCTTCTGCACGTGAAACGGCTCTGGTTCGCATCGCCAAGGAAGATCTTGTTACTGCTGAGAAAGTCTTTTCTCTTGCTTCCACAGTCTTTGGGGAGAAGCATCCGAAGGATGAGCTCGACGCGGCTTGGAAAAATGCAATCCTATATGATGAGCACACGTGGGGCGCACATTGCAGTATTAGCCAGCCGAAGAGCGAACAGACGACAAAGCAGTGGGTCTATAAGGCTCGTTTTGCATACGACGCTTCGAGGCAAGCCAAGAAAGTTCTCCAAGCTGGGCTTCGCTCCCTTGCCTGTTCGGTCAAAGCCGATAAACCTTCGCTCCTGGTATTTAACCCGCTCGATGTTTCTGTAAGCGGGTTGGTGCATGCTAGGAATAAATCTGGCGAATTGGTTGAACTTTGGGCGGAGGATGTGCCTCCTCTTGGGTATCGTGTATTTCCGCTATCAACTGCAAACCCGATGGACAGAACTTTTCAGACTGTCAGTACAACTTCTCAAATCAGCATCCCGAAATTTGAAAATCAATTCTATCGCTTAGAGCTTGATCCTCTCACTGGTGCTGTGAAGAGCCTTATCGACAAGGAACTTAATCGTGATTTGGTTGATTCCAAGTCGCCGTATGGTCTCAACCGTTATCTTTACGTCTCGGGCCACGGCAAATCCATGACCATTCATACCGACGCTAGGCCCGTGAAGATAAGCACAGCAGTGCTTCCCCATCGGCGGGTGATACGAATCGATAGCTCTGCATATATGACCCCTGAGCTCACTACCGAAATTGTGCTTTGGGATAAAATTAAGCGCATTGACTTCAACAATACGCTTAGGAAAAAAGGTACTTACATGAAGGAGGCGGGATACTTCGCCTTCCCGTTTAACTTGGAGAAGCCTGAATTCCACATTGAGATACCTGACGGCATTATCCAGCCAAGTAAGGATATGCTCCCTGGTGCATGCATGCAGTGGTATTGTGCACAAGACTTTGTTGTAGCGACTGAACCAGGATGCACTATTGTTTGGACGGCGCTTGAAAGCCCACTAATCACATTGGGTGACATCAACCGTGATACTTTTAAGTCGCCGCTCCCTATTGATAATGGCCACTTGTATGCTTATATATTCAATAACTATTGGTTTACTAACTACAAAGCATCGCAGAGTGGGCAATTCACGTTTCGCTTTTCACTCACTAGCATGGCTGAGTATAACCCAGCGGCGGCATCGCGCTTTGGACGGTCGGTTAGGAACCCTCTAATCGCGGCCGAGGTTGCAGGCAAGGGGAAGGCTGGTGTTCATACTTTGAGCCTTGTGTCTGTTGCGCCTTCGAATGTCATCATCCAGGCTTTAAAGCCTGCGGAATCCGGCAAGGGAATTATTGTTCGACTCAGGGAAGTTGCTGGCAGGGATGCCGAAGCAGTCCTGCAATTGCCGGCGATGTTCAAGCGTGCGTGGAAGTGCAATCTGGTGGAAGATGTGGGGCAGTCGCTTCCAATATCAAAAGGCACTTTGAAGGTAGCACTCCGGCCGAACGGCATGGCTACGGTACTAATCTCGCCATAGCAGGCGCCAAATAAGTATGCAGTGGCGAGGGTCAAGAATTGTCAGATATTAAGCTCGTGCCCGGTTATTGAGCAGGAAACCGTTTCGCCGATAGTTAGGAGACTATAATTACCACCAGCCGGGCATTCAGGCTGTTCCCTTATATATTCAGGCACAAGGTCATCCCATGTTACCGAGTCACCATTGGATTTGTTGTTCTCCATTGCAAACTGTTCTTTGGCTGTGTAAATCTGTTTCATATTCTCAATACAAGACTTCGTCCGAGACGTATTTTGTGCGTGAATAAAGCACGGAGCAGCTATCATCATTAGAATGCTAACGACCAAGATCACAATCATTATTTCTATGATTGTGAAACCGGCGTTCTCACGAACAATGCGCCTTCTAACCACAATTGCCACCCCCGATACAAAAGGCAAAGCAGTTTGCCCATAGCCTACATATTAGGATGCTGTATTATTAGATTTCATCAGAATTATTCCATAAGTTGCATTGGATGTTCACGAACTATGTGTATACACAAGAAACTCAGCGGGGTAGGAATAAATTACAACAATATAGAACCGACATTTTAGGAGGTGGAGAACATGGATGCGATTGAATGCATGAAGACTAGGCGAAGTGTTAGAGTATATCAGGATAAACCCATCCCTCGAGAAATCATCGAAGATATTGTTGACTGCGGAAGACTTGCTGCAACGGCGATTAATATTCAGCCTTGGCAGTTCATCGTGGTGCAAGACCCAGGGATGCGCAAAAAGATCGCCGATACTACCGATTATGGTAAGTTTATAGCTCAAGCGCCAGTTTGTATAGCCGTCTTTTGCCAGGACACCAAATATTACCTTGAAGATGGGAGTGCCGCAACGCAGAATATCCTCAATGCGGCACGAGCGCATGAGCTCGGTTCGTGCTGGGTTGCAGGTGACAAGAAAGCATATGCACCAAAAATAGGAGAAATGCTGGGGATGCCGCCGAACTATAAATTAGTCTCACTAGTATCCATAGGCTATCCAATTGAAACTCCAAACCCAGGTAAGAAGCCATTGTCCGAAGTGTTACATTGGGAAAGGTATTCGGGCTAATAAGCTTTTAGTTTTTCAAAGCACGGTTGCAATATAATACTCATTTGGGCAGGATTGCCAATGGATCGCTTGTAACCCACCGAATTGTGCGGGCGTCTATGCGTTCGACGTAGCTAAGCCTTTCCACAGCTGAGTCACAATAGTCCGAGCGATTATATTTAAGTACGATTGTCATCGGCTTTTCGGGAATAAAGGGTTTGGCTTTACCGATAAGCGAAATAGCTTTTTTTGCTGCTTCACGGATGCGAGCTCGTGCTTCATCCAAGGGCACGAGCTCTGCTTTGTTTCGCCCAATTCCCCTTTTTACTACAGCCGTTTCTATTGGGTCGAAGAAGTCTCTTGCCTCTTTGCATGCAGCTTCGTCACCGCTTACCATGAGCATAGGAACGCCGAAATTCCCAGCTACAATCGCCCATTGTGCCAGCTCACCCATTTTGCGACCATTGATTGAGTAGTCATGCCAGTGCGTGGATGATTGAGTATGGTCGAGAAAACCGTTAAGCGTGCCAGCCATCGCATGCGCACCTATAAAGAATGTGCCGGAATAGGTTTCATCCAACGCACCCCACCATTTTTTGTTTGCACGAGGGTCTTGCACTGCCCGCTTGTCAAGCATCTCGGGAATAAAATTGTGGGCCCCGTTATGACTATCTAGAACTGTTACTTCGTCAGCACCGCCTTCAAAAGCTCCAGCAACTGCAGCGTTAATGTCTTCCATTAGAAGCCTGCGTGCTTTCTGATAACCTTCGGTAGTTTGGTCCATCATTTCATATGCATCAACGCCCGAGACACCTTCCAAATCTGTGTGGATATAAATCTTGATCTTTTTCACAGGCTTGTCTCCTTCGTCAGCCAGTACGAGCCCGGCTATAGCTATTATTAGAATACTGAGAAGTATGTATCTCATCGCTGTCCTCGAGGATACGTGGAGGATTTGATATTAATATTAAACAGGCGGTCCATGATTACCTTCGACGGTCTGAACCGTTTCATGAGGAATTCGGTTGCTTTCGCATGTTAGCGATTCAAGAATGGCAATGTACTGCGCCGTCTGGTTCTTCGAAAACCATTTTTTGGACCACGATGCCGTCTATTTGTCGGAGGGTGTCCTCAAGCTGGTTGATTTGCTTTTCATCGCCAAACATCTCAAGCAGAATCAGGCCAGAGTTTGAGCATGCATTCTCGGTAACATTGTGTAGCCCAATTCGGGTTTTTATATTGCACCCAAATTTCGTGAGGACTTCCTGAAACGCTAGCGCTTCTTTAAATCTATCCGTTAGCAAAGCGCCTAAGATAATTCGTTTTGCCATTGCTTACCTCCTTGCATTATTTGTAATGTTTTACCGCATGTCGGAGCGAAATCAACCTATCATCGAATATTGTGAGATGGGAACCTAAGGTAGCTTATTTTCTCGCCGCTTCTTGTGCAGGTTTGACTTCTTGTGTTTCCTCTTGCTCTTCTTTTACATAAAAAGTGCCGCTGGCTTTTTCGGCTTCTATCCATTCATCATCTTCTTTAAGCGAAATAATTACCTTTGGTGCGGAGAAGGAATGCTTTTCCTTCTCATCATAACCTTTGACGTTACCAACAAGCTCAACTCTATCTTCCTTGCCGAAGTATGTTGCAGAGTCTGCGGTGACAATGCGGTTTTTCTGGGCAATCTTTAAGCCGCCGGAAACGATAGCCTTCTTTTGCTTATAGTAATACTCGATTTTATCGCAAGTTATGACTGCTTCGTCTTTCCACTCTGAGCTAAGGGATTTGGGTGCATCTTTCTTTTCCTGTGTCTCCTTTTTGGGCTTTGGCTTGGCAACCATGCGAACGTTTCCAGTTAGAGTGCCCTTTTTCTCTTCAAAGTTTATCGTACAAATATCCGCTGTGATATTGTTCCTATCGTCGAAGATTTTTAGGTTTCCGGTGGCTTGGGCGGTTTTGGTCTTTTCACTATAGTCAACTTTGTCGGCTATAAGGGTTGTATCGCCTTGGACAAACATCACGTTGCCTCTGAGGACCACAATACGGTCCTCACCGTCCCAGCGGTAGGTAGAGCTATCAGCTGAATACTTAACTTCCTTGTACATTGGCTCGGTTGGTTTCGCCGAAGTATTCCCCTGCTGAGCCCCACCTACTGAAGCGAGAATCAAGGCCAGCAGGGCGGCCGATGCTATGCTGAACGCCGCATATTGCTTTAATAGTTTTGTCATACAAATCATCCTTGTCTAGTCGGGAATTCGAATTGTGCCTCTTACTTTGTTAATCGTAATCTCTTTCTTTTCGAAGTCTGCGGTCAGCCGCTCGCCTTCCAAAGTGCTCCCATCAAAGTTTGCGCGAATGCCACCAGTGCATACGAGTTTCGACTTCTGGCCGTTCCAGTAGATATTCTTTACTTTGAGTGTTGGGCCATTCACAATTTTTACTTCTGACAACCCTGGAGCTGATATTTTGCCGATTAAAGAATCATATATAACTTTTTTGGCGGAAAGGGATGCTATTACATTGCCATCTTTTATTAAAGTGCCATTTATTATATTTTGGAAGGTTACGAGTCTCCGATCCCGACTTACTTCTATGCTTTTTGCACGGAAACTCCAAACTTTCTTTCCATCTTGGCGACCTATTATATTGGCATCCCTAAAGAATAGTCCAATGCCAGAAAGTTCGTCCTGTTTAAGTTTGGCTTCCATAGCTCCAAATGGGTGCAGAGCTTTTAAGTAAAGGAAAGCCCAGATGAGAGCGGCAATGACTACGCCGCCAGTTATCCAAGGAAGCCACTTTTTCAATTTTATTGCCAACATTTCACCGCACAATGAAGGGCCGAAGATCCCCATATGAGAATGCTGTTCCCGAATTGTCCTGCGCAAGTACAACCCAATAATATTTGCCTGGCCCTAATGCCGGTCCTATCATTGAGGTGGCAGGAGCAGAAACTGTCCGGTGCCATATTGGGAAAGTGCCAACTAGTACAGCAGGGTCCGTACCGTAATCTACATCAGGGTCAAGCGGAAGCGTCGGAAAGCGATCATATATGTAGACAGAGTATTTGTCAGCTCTGTCAAGAGCTTGCCATTTGAATACCGGTGGACTGCTGATGGTTGCGCTGTGTGCCGGAGATATCGAACGAAGCTGGTCAAGAGGCACAACGTCGAGTAGATTGCTAAGTTCGCTTACTGCGCGTTCATCAGGCTGATTGAATTCATCTAAGAATTCTACATCCACCGACGCGACGGCATAGTAGTACTTTAAGCCAGGAGTTATTTCCACACCGGTGTCGCCATAAAAAGTTGCGTATGGATCACGCACAAAATCAATTGCTCTGACAGTTGGGCTTTGCCCACGATAGATGCCATACCCAGCAATGTCTCGCGAAGGATTGTTAGGGTCCGACCAGTATAGGTCAATTTCGATGAGCGACCCTGGCGGTGTTGATCTTACAATCCTTGTGGGCTTCTTCTTTGCAAGAGCCGCTCGGAATCTTGGAGACGTGAACGCCCTAATTGCATCGAATGCGTTTTCGCTTCGTGTAATAGAGTCAGGCATGGTGTATGCTTCGATTGCGTCCAATCTTGGGGCTTCCGGTCCTTCTCTTAGGTTCGAGCGTATGAGGTGAAAATTAATAAAATCAATTGAGGGTGTAAGATTTGCGATTTCTACTTCGTCATTTGTAAAGCCAACTTTCGAGGCGGTAATTACTGCAGGAACGCCTGTCGGCACATCTTGAAGCACGTAATGCCCGTTCCTGTCGGTAATCGCTACTATAGAACCATATGGGCCTACTTGCCCCTCACCTGTGGGTTGGAGCAGCAGGAATACTCTTGCTCCCTCGACTCTATGGTTGGTGTCATCGAATACAATACCTTCAATGGATGTTGTGTTTGACACAGGTGCGATAATTATGTTGACATTCATAGTCGGCTCGTCTCTGAGAATTTCAGCCGCGGTGCAACCTATCCATGTCTTACCGTTGATTGTTGTCCTTGCACGAATAGTACGCCATCCGCTTGGCACATTTTCTAGGCGGTAGACGCCGGTGACAAGTGACCTTGTTTTGCGCGCTCCATCGTAATAAACCTCGGCATCTACAATAACATTTTGGTTCATATCTGAAACGGTGCCGCTGACCACACTCCTAGGCCTATGTCCTCCACCGCATCCCTGCAAAACAGTGAGAACCAAAAGCATTATCGCTGGCAAACCTAGAAAATGCTTCATTTGCTTTGTCATTGAGGATTCCTCCGTTCTATACAATATAAGAGCTATTCCAAGAGCTCCAGCGCCAGGCGGATGTTTTCTTTTGCAGCATCTTTGATTGCAGGCACCTTTTCAGCTAATTGTGCAGAAAGAACATCGCGCTTGTGCCATGTATCTAATACCCTTCTTGGAAGTTTGCCAGACTTCAAGTCTTCAAGAGACATATTTTCTTGACCAACAGACTTTAGGAAGCTTTCGACTTTTGGGTCGTAGGTGATGCCGAGCATAGGAATGCCAGAAGCAGCGGCGAATATCAGTGCATGTAGCCGCATTGACACCACCATTTTCGATGCGCAAATGATGCCCAAGAGTTTCTCTGGCATTAGGTTTTCTTTTTGAACGATTACGGAATCTCCGACTTGCCTGCCAATTCTTGAAGCCATTTCCAGGTCGCCTGGTGTGTGCATTGCCATGAGAAATATTTTCGCTGGCAGTTCTTTCGATAGCTGCTTTAGCGATTCGATTGCATATTGTTCCACCCACGGCGCTTCACGCCATTCGCGGAGGGCAAAGGTTATAATATCTCCCTCGAATTGCTCCGTTGGTTCGGCTTTGAGAAGAAACGCGGGGTCAGCAGTCACGTAAATTGGTGGCCTTGCTACCCCAATTTTTTTAAGCAGATTGGCCGAGTCTGGATCGCGAACTGCTATGATATCAACTCTATCAAGCACGCGGCGGGCGAGTATGCAAGATATTTTTCGCCTTAGAGGGCCTATTCCTTGGCCGAGAATCATTACTTTGCGGCGAAACCGCTGTGCCTGCATGATAACCCATAGATAATATAAAAGCGAGCGAAAGCTTGTAGCATCTTGGATGAGACTGCCGCCGCCGCTTATTACTAGGTCGCTCTCCCGAATCGCGGCGAGTACCTCGGCGATGGAGCGCCTTGACAGCGCCCGAACGCCATGCTGTAGCTGGGTTTCTTTGGGAGCGCCCGAGATTACGGTAATCTCGATGTCTTTTTTTGAGTGTTCCCTAAGGCCAGCGACGATGGCAGACAGAACTGCCTCATCGCCCATGTTGGAGAATCCGTAGTATCCTGAAATAATTATACGTTTTCTAGCTATCACTGGTTAACTTACGTGAGACCCCGGTATTGCGCTTGCCGAAAATCAGCCAAGCGGCCAATCCAAGTATAAAGCCGAGCACCAGCCCATTAATGGTGCGCATTGCCGACAGCGCAAGTGGGGTGTGTATGTGACAGAAGGTATTCAGCATAGAAACCTGACCGAGCGTACCAAGCGCGATTAGTGGTAGACCCCAGGCACGGCGCCTGCTCACTAGAAGAGCAATGCCGAGGAACATAGCGGGGTGGCCGATTAGGAACTCCTTTGTTCGCGGGCGAACGAAAAGGATTTTATCGAGTATTGCTCGGAATTTGAGTTCGACTGTTGATACCCCAATTGCCGCATCGTTTCCTGTACGCATGAGTGCAATAAGAAGAATGATTAGTGCAAAGCTAACCGCTATCGCATGCCATACAAAAAGCGGATGTGCCATCACTGAGTGAAGATTCTCACGAACCTTTGCCCAAACACGCCCAAGAGGTTCATTTATCATTGGCAACCCTGCTGCCATGACGAAGATTACTACAAAAAGTGGGACAATATGCGCTAGCTTGATGCCTATAAACTGTTCGACTTTGACCATATATAGCCGGTTCCCAAGCATCCCGGCGATGTGAAAGGCGCCAATGAGTGTAAAAATTGATGTTCCAATGAATAGTTTTGTTGCTGTTAATGCTGGCGACTTTTCGTTTGTTTTACACGCAAAGCGTGGGCCTATCACGCCAACGACTCCTAGGGTCGGGAATATGATAGCAGCTTTAAGAGCAACTAGTTGTTTGCCAAGTTCGCTTGAGGCTATTAAGCCGGCGAATGCAGCAAAGGCGAGTATTAGGATTCCATATTTAAATATTCCCGGCAGAGTGACTATTGAGTCGAGAAGTATAATCCCAGCTGAGGCGATGGAGAGCGCCATTAGCAAGAGGAGTATTATCGGTTGTGAGGATGTTCCAAAGGGCCTGGCAGTGCCGATTTTGTAGCCGGCTTTTTCGATGGCTTTGCGTATTGAACTAACGAATTGTACATTTTTATCTATATCCGACTGGCCGGATGATTCTATTAAGCGTATATAGCAAAGTCGTATGTTGCGTTCCTTTACTGCGCGGGCAAACCGCTCGATAGCTGCCGATGGAGCCATGCCAGCCATCTCAGTGTAGGGAATACTGTGGGCGCGGATGAAATTCCCCTCAAGCTCCCTGCACATTATAGTATCGCCCTTCTGTTTGGCAAACTCAATTGACCCGTAGATTAGGCTGTTTTTCTCAAGTTGTTTTGCGGCATGGGAGAGGAGTCCTCTGAAACCAATCACCTCGTCGCCGGCACAAATCAGCCTTGATATGCCATCTTGCCTCAGCTCCTTGGCTGCCGAATCTATTGCTTTTGTGGTTATCGCAGGGTGGTTTTGGAGTCGGGCTACAACGTCAAAGCCGCATTGCCTAATAAGATTTACAGCTTCTGGAGGTAGCCCTATGCCTATTGTGTTGAGCGTTTCTGGGGTTGCCTTGATAACAAAGCAAGTTGGCTTATTAGCAAAATGGATGTGCAAATAGTTGCGTTTGAGCAGCGCCTCCCAAACACGTTTTGCCAGCGTGGAATCAGGGATGATAACCTCGGTACACGGTTCATTATTATAAAGGGTTGCTCTAAAACGAATTTGGCCTGTTGATGCCAGGTCCTCCAGGGTTTGCTCGGTGATTGCTATGCCGGTCACGCCTGCTTGGCGGAAACTGCTTAGGACGTCCGAAAGTGCCGTTGATTCCGACAAAGCAACATTTTGGAGTTCTTGGTAGTCAAGAATAAGCTCAACATTGCGGTTTGCTATTTCTAGCTTGTACCGACGGTCTGCGAGGACAAAAGCACTCAGCAGGCCGGGTATAATAAGAATAAGCAGTAGCCAGTTTCGTTTAAGCACTTGGCAGTACCCCCAGTTGCTTTTTTCGGCTTAAGACTAATTTGCCGGTCTTTACCAATATGGTCGCCTATAATACCAATATCCAACTGCGCGTCTCCTACGAAGGAGCTTTCGCCCACCTAGAAGATATGTGATGAAAACTCCGGTAATGAAGCCGCCAACGTGGGCGGCATATGCTACCCCTCCAGCGGCTGCATCCATTCCACTGAGACTGATGATTTGAATTAATATCCAAAGGCCAAGCACTATGGATGCCGGATACTCTACCAGTTGGACGAAAAAGAAGAACGTTAAGGTTATGATTCTTGCATGAGGAAAAAGAATCAAGTATGCGCCTAGCACTCCGGCAATTGCTCCGCTCGCTCCTACCATTGGGATAGTAGAAAATGGAGCAACCAGTACCTGCAAGAGCGCCGCACCAACACCAGATAAAAGGTAAAAAAGCAAGAATCTAAAGTGCCCAAATGTATCCTCTACGTTGTTGCCAAATATCCATAAATAAAGCATGTTGCCGGCAATATGGAGCCAATTTGCATGCATAAACGCTGAAGTGAAGATTGTGAGCCAAGGGGTAATAGGCGTCACGGGACCGACATCACGTCCGGTTGTTAGTTCGTATGGGACGAGCTCGAATCCCGCAAGTGGATTGTGAATCCCTGGTCTGAGCGGTCCGTTGTAGAGATATATTAGCACGTTGGCTGCGATTAGCCCATAGACTACGAGCGGTGTTGTGCTAGTGGGGTTTTCATCCCTTAAAGGAATCACTAAGGACCTCCACTTTAAACATTTATAAGCATTCTATCACACGTCTTGCTGGCTGTAAACATAATTAAAAATTGGGATTATCTTGTTTTATAAAGTTTAAAGGGCTCGGATAATCCTCCGAGCCCTTTATAATTTCGGTTTTTATGCAGACTTTCTATGTTTTTTCGTTATTTTGTTCTCGGAAATACTCGTTTAACTTTGCGAGGGCATCCGGCTCTTCCAATGAGAAATGAAAATCAATTGCCTCATGGATATCAATTGTTCCCATTGCCTGGAACTTTTGCCGTTCGTCGTCCATTATCTCGCAGGGAGTATCCTTCAGTATGCTATCTTCCCACTCTTCTTGTTTTATGAATTGTTCTCCGAGCTTCTTGCAACGCGAGCATCTATACTTGACGTATACGAAACTCGGGCCAAACAAGCGCAAGTAATAGCCCGTCTGCATGACGTCTTTTGCGATTATACGTTGCCCACAGTCGCATCTTATCAAGGGTCTGGTACTCATTGCATACACCTCCGTGAGAAGATTTGGAACCTCTCGATGCTCGCGCGCGTGCCTCTGGAGTGAGGAGAAGCGCGAAGTCATACTGGCAATTAATTATAACATAGCTACCGAGGTTTTTCCAATGCCAAAGCTTTTCAAGCGTCATTATTTTGTTGAAAATATGTTCGAGTGCGGCATGAAATATTCTTCATATTTCTGTTCCGCATATCTGTCCGTCATCCCAGCAATGAAGTCGCATACTGCGCGTGCCCTTCCTGGAATATCCTGCAGTTTTGCGTTGTACCAGGTGGGAAGAAGTTCCGGATGCTCCATATAGAAGTAAAAAAGTTCTTTGAGAATTTTCTGCGCTTTTTTGAGTTCTCGCAATACGGGGGTGTCAACATAGTATACGCGTTCGAATAAGAAATCTTTTAGTTTGTTGGCAGCCGCAAGTACTTCGTCGCTCATGCCTAGCTCTGGCTTACCAGTGCTGTTCTCGACAAGGTCAATCACCATTATCGCAATGCGCTCGGAGGGCTGCCGTCCGAGAACTTTTGTGCAATCTTTTGGCAGGTCAGTTTCTCGGAGAATTCCAGCTCTGATGGCGTCGTCAATGTCGTGGTTTATATAGGCAATTCGGTCGGCAATGCGTACAACTTGCCCTTCAAGCGTGCCGTTTCCTTGCCTGTTAAGGTCCACGTCTTCGCTTCCCTTTGAGTGCTGAACGATGCCCTCGCGAACTTCAGCAGTCAAGTTTAAGCCACAACCGTCTTTTTCGATTATATCAATGACCCTCAAACTTTGCTCGTTATGCCGAAAACGCGCATTAGGAACGAACTCGCGGTATACCTCGTCAAGTGCTTCTTCTCCTGCATGGCCGAATGGTGTGTGTCCAAGATCATGGCCGAGAGCGATGGCTTCGGTAAGGTCTTCATTTAGCCGCAGCCCTCGGCTGATGGTGCGTGCGATTTGTGAAACTTCAAGCGTGTGCGTTAATCGAGTGCGGTAGTGATCTTCTTCGGGGTCGATGAAGACTTGCGTTTTGTGTTTCAGGCGGCGGAAGGCTTTTGAGTGAATAATTCTGTCACGGTCGCGCTGAAAGTCTGTGCGGATTGGACATTTCTCCTCCGGCTTTGCGCGTCCTTTTGATTCAGCGCTCAGCGTTGCAAAGGGTGATAAAATCTGCCGCTCTAGTTCTTCTTGTTGCAGTCTTATGAAAGGAGTATTTAACATCTGATATAACCTGAGGACAACCCTAATTCATTTTTGTGATTGAAATCGTATGAAGGTCAATTTGGCTTGCTTTAAATGGTATTATTTGAAAACATGTAATCTAGACAAAGGCCAGTAACGAAGCCATGCTTTTGCCTGAATGTTCTTAATGGGCAGATCGCCCCAGAACCTGCTGTCGTTGCTTTCGTCACGGTTGTCTCCGAGCACGAATACGCACCCCTCAGGCACCTTTTGGGGCGGGAAGTCGCCGTGAGCATTGCATGAAAGATACGGCTCTTTTATTTCTTTGTTGTTTATGAATACCTTGCCCGAGCGTATCTCAATTATTTCACCCGGAAGAGCAATGATTCGTTTGATGAATATCTTGCGAGGATCCGCCGGGAATCGGAATACGATAATATCACCTCTTACAGGCTTCTCAAACCTGTAGATAAATTTGTTGCCTAGAAGACGCTCGCCACTTCGAAGATGCGGCTCCATGCAACGCCCACATACTTTGAAGCCTTGGACTATAAATGTTACAAGGAATGCGAACACCACCGCTGTCATAACGATAGTTTCGCACAATTCCCTTAGAACTCGTGAATATTTTTTCTTCATTTGAAAAGCCATCGGTGGTAGGTCGCCGGCAAAAAATCTCTCCTTTAGCCGAGACATTTATAAGTGCGCGAGGTAGCCGCAACTTTGTGCCCGGCCTGAGGACGACAGACTTGTGGGCAAGATGATTAACCTACCAGCATATCGAGTGGTGTATTAGATACTTTTCGTTTTATGCGCGCCAGAGCATTATCCACTGATTTTGTTTTGCACTGAAGCTCGGACGCAATCTCCCTGTACGACTTGCCGACTCGATATCCAGAAAGCACCCGCCATTCAAAGTCGCTTAGCATTTGCTGAAGCCTCTCTTGCAGCTGATTCGAATCTTCCTGCCTGAGCACCACCTCTTCTGGGTCGACGACATTCTCAGAAGTAAGAATGTCGGAAAGCGTCCATTCGGAACTCGACTCATCGGGCGGCGACTCGAGCGAAAGAGAGGTGTTCAGCGGAATTTGCTTTTGGCGCGTAGCGGTCTTAATGGCGGTAATAATGTGCCGCTGGATGCAGATTCTGGCAAATGCGGGGAATGAAATGGCTTTGTCGGCTCTATAATCCACCACCGCTTGCCAGAGGCCAATCATCCCGACCTGCAGAAGGTCTTCTTTCTCTGCGCCCACAAGGAAATAAGATCTCACTTTGTTGCGAACAAGGTTTCTGTATTTATAGAGAAGATACTCGGCGGCTTGCTCTTCACCCGCCTGCGCACGCTCGACGACTCCGGCGTCCGACATACCTTCGTATTGAGCATGCCTTTGTGGCACAAGGTCCTGATCGTATTCCATTAGCTAGCAGCCTCTCCTTGGTCCTTCTCCACCTCTATGACCAGTTTGCTGACCAGCAGGGCGGCGAGTCCGACGGCCACCGCAGTGGCAGCGCTAAGAACCACTGGCATTTCGGTGAGCGTCCGATCGCCGTACCTGATTCTCAGCTTTCTAATCGGTCCGCCGCTTGTTATTTTTTGCAGCTCATCAGCCATTTCTACGCCCAGGGCAATCAAGTCTGCCCTGTCTTGCTTCTTTTTTTCTTCAAGCGCGGCTAGGGCTGCTACCACATCGCCCGAAGCCTCATTGAGTGCCTTTCGTGCGTCTGCATAGCTTACCCTTAGCCTGTTACGGATGGCATCTATCTTTTCGAGCTCACTGTCCAAGCGGCATCACCCGCCAAATTATACACTAGCTTCTGAAGATATGCAATAGCGATGGAAAGATTTTTGTGGAATATATTTTGGAGGAATTTTAGCAGAGCATGGCACACTAGGGCTGTGTTTGTTTTTTACTCTAGCTTAGTGAAAAGAAAACCGCCGAGATTTAGTCTCGGCGGTTTTTAACTTCTTGATTTAAAATCGGATGCCGACTATGTTAGCCGACGTCCGATTTTATGTTTGGGGCTACCTTCTGCGTCGGATGAATCCGGCGAGTCCGAACAGGCCGGCGCCAAGCGCAAGCAAGCTTGTTGGCTCAGGCACCATGTTCCAGGTGCCGCGCCATACGACGTCATCGACGTAGTTGTAGCCATGGGCTACCGCTGACCAGTTGCCAAGGATTAGGGTTGCTGGCGTGCTTGTGTTAGCCCACCGAGCGCAGGTGTTGTTCATGGTCATTGTCATCTTCGGCGCAAGGGTGCTGTCCACATACCACTTGATTGTGCCTACACCTGCGTCATAGTCGAATGACCAGGTTATTCTCCACCTGTGCCAACCTAGGCTCCTAGGAGCAGCTGAACCAACGGTCCACGTGGTGCCAGCAAATGTTGGAACAGTCACGCCGTCCAGCTTGGCGTAGGTGTACGACCACATCAAGCAGTAGTAGTCGGTGCTACCCCAACCCGTGCTGGTGTTGGTAATTGCGCCTGTGATGTAGCCAGCTGGTGAGTTTGTCGCAGTCCAAGAGGTGCACTTGGTGGTGACTACGCCCAACCGCATGTCGTCGTTCGGGCTGAAGGTCATGTCATCGTAGACCCAAGCCTCTGCCTGGCCTTCCTTGAACCAGAACTGCTGGCTGTTGTTGTTGAAGTTGCGCCCGATTCTGTCAACGGTCGAGTTGCCCTGGCGTGCGGACCAATAACCAGTTCTCACCTGATACCCCTGGGCCGCAGTGCCTACGCTGAACGTACCCCAAGCACCTATGTTCCATGCGGCTAGATTTCCCGACTCAAAGCCGTCGGTAACTTCTAAGTCCCATGCGTATGCAGGGGCGATTGCGAGCGCCATTGCAACAACTGTTAAGGCTACTAATATCTTCTTCATCTTTTTCTCCTTCACGCTGCAATTGTGCGTCAATCTAGTTTATGATTGACTTAGCGATCTTTGGATTTTCACCTCCTTCTCTCGCTTTTGGTGGTTAGCGGTTGAGATGCAAATATTTGTTTGCATCATTCCCGCTTTTGGCTAGGCTAGTTTTGCGGAGTGCTTCCTGTGCTTGGAGCTGATCAGACCTCCCGCAAGTTGCGACTGTTCTCGGCCGCATTTTCTTGACTTGCAGGTTTTTCTTGGTGCACGCGTCAGAGGATTTCCGTTACAAGCGCATAATACACCTTCTTCGCTGTCTTGTCAACCCCTATAATGAAAAACAGGTAAAAATACTAGGTTATTTTTCGGGAACAACAGCTGAATCTGGTCTATGAAAGTTGTAAAGCGCCTGAACGATTCGGTGATAGGTGTCAAAATAGAGGAATTCCCTGCCCAAGGCTGAGTCTGTAATGAGCGAAGGGAGCTCTTTCGTACCGGCGGCAAACACAATAGTTCGAACAAACACATGGTCAATGGTAATGCCAATCAATATGCCGCAAATTCCGCCGAGGAGAGGGTCAAAAATCTCTGCGGATATGAGCGTTGCTTCGTAGACAAGCTTACCTAGAAACCAAAGCAATGCTGACAGGACAATAAATGGCGCTACAAATGCAATGGTTTGGTTTGTTGCAGGATTCGCCGAAACCTTGATTGATGCCGAAAGCGGGTCAGCAACCATATATGCGATTCGTACTGCCACGAGAGCGGCGGCAAGGTCAAAGACGGCACGGCCAAAACCACGCTTGGTTTCTATTATCACCGCCAAAGCAAGCATTATAATTGTTGCCAAATCTATCCAGTTGCCCATTGCTAAACCTACCTGCCTATCTCAAGTGAAGCATATCCGACTACTTGAAGGTAATCGCCGGTTACATCGCCAGAGGTGCGATATGCCAGCTGATGGCATGATGTTGCTCCTAAACCTTTACAAGTCTCAATGGTGACTGCTGTTGGAACGACGCCGCACATTGAAATATCCATTTCTCTTACTGTTTTTATGAGTCCGTCGGCATCGAGCGCTAGGATTTGCTCAATTGCTGCCAAGTCCTTTCGCTTTGCTAATTGCTGAGGTTCATAGTGAGAAAAATCAGTGCTTGCTATCACGACCACATTTTCCCCTTGTAGGATTTTTACTAGTGCTTTGCCAAGGGTATGCACGAACTCTGAAGCGTTTGGATCGTATATTGAGACGCCTATGATAAGTGGAACAATTTTCACTTCTTGGCCTGTTTTGGAGGCGATGTACTGAAGAAAGGGCAGCTGAACTTCAATTGAGTGTTCTGCACGGTGGGCGCGCGAATTCAGAACGGCGGCTGGATATTCGGAAACGATGTTTCTAGCGATTGTAGTATTGATGGGAACATTGCCTAGTGGAGTGCGCCATGCTTCATCGTCGGCGACGGCAACTGGCGCCATTATCGGCCGATGGCTTGGACCGATGAGCACAATATTGGGGGGAATTCCGTCTTCAGCAAGTCGGAGGTAGGCGTGTGCCGCAACTGGGCCTGAATATACGAAGCCGGCATGAGGGCTGACTAAACCAACAATTCGGCGCGCTCCTTCCTTTTTTACGTCAGGCAATCGCCCAGGGCCCCCAGGCCCAAGGAAGCAGGATTCCACTTCTTTTATTAATGCCGCCTGCCCGGCTTCGTAGAACATCCCAGCAACAGCGGGATGGCGTACTGACATGGTACCCCTCCTGCCGCATTTCTATATAAACATTATTCCACATCTGCGGCGAAGTTCCTTCTAACAGCTCCTAATTTCTGGCTTTCAAAGGATAGTAACGTAAAGGATTTCAATTGACAACGCAGGCACGCATACACTACACTACTTCTGAAGCTTATATCATCAGCGCTTTTCCATTCGTGTCGGAGAGGTATCCGGCTAAAATGACTATCAAAACAGGTAAGTGTGGTCGCCCCTCGGATGACCAGGCTAAAGGCGGAGCAACTTCTAGACGCTTCGAGGCGCTTGTCGTCACCGCTCTTCTCCTCATAGCAATTATCATCAGGGTAATCTATATTCTCCAATACAAAAACAATACTCCGTGTTATTTGGCGCCCATGATGGATTCGCAATATTACGATTTATGGGCTCAGAGGGTAGCAAGGGGTGAGGGGTATGGGGCGAAGCCGTTTTACATGGCGCCGCTATATCCGTATGTGTTGGCAGGGATATACAAGATATTTGGTCATAATTATGGGGTTGTTTATGTAATTCAGGCGGTGTTGGGAATAGGGAATCTATTGATGGTGTATTTGATAGGGAGGAGGATATTTGGGCATTGGGCTGGGGTAGTAGGGATGGTATTGGTGATGGGGTATGGGCCTGTGATGTATTTAGAGAGCAAGTTATTGACTGAGACGTTATCGATAGCGATAGGGTTAGGGACTATATTGG